>CAZLUY010000057.1:0-1981 GCA_964562785.1 uncultured Limnohabitans sp.
TGAGTGGAATCGCTTGGGATCATTTTAATGTATTCCCGGATTTTGAAGAGTATAAGGATCAATTTCGTCAACTGATTGAATTAACTCCTGATGATGGAAGAATAATATATTGTGAGGCCGATCCATTGGTTAAGCAATTAGTAGAAGAATCACCTATTCAAGGAAAGAAGATCCCATATGAAGCTCATCATTCGCAATTGGAAAATGGGAAGACTAGCTTAATTCAGGGAGAAAAGAGTTATCCCATTCAGATATTTGGAGAGCACAATCTTCAGAATATTCAAGGGGCATTTCATGTATGCATGAGTCTGGGGATAAATCTAGAACAGTTTTATGAAAGCATTCAAAAATTCAAAGGGGCGGCCAAGAGGCTTGAGCTGATAAAAAGTAATTCAACTTCAAATCTGTATAGAGATTTTGCACACGCTCCATCAAAACTTAAGGCTACCGCAAATGCTGTAAAGAAGCAATTTCCTGGGAAAAGGCTGATAGCGGTTCAGGAGCTTCATACCTATTCCTCTTTAAATAAAGACTTTCTCCCGAACTATGCCGGAACCATGGACCTTCCTGATGAAGCCATAATCTATCTTAATCCACACGCAGTAGCACTGAAGAAACTGGAATTAATGGATGAGCAAACTCTTAGAGATGGCTTTGAAAGAAAGGATCTCCAGTTATTCACGGATAGTAAAGAATTGCTTAATTACCTTTTGGATCAGGATTATATCAACACAAACCTCCTTCTGATGAGTTCTGGGAATTACGATAATATGGATCTCAACCTCATTAAATCTAAATTCGATCAACATGAATCTTAACCTTAAAAATTCAATTGCATTTTTTGACCTGGAGGCCACTGGGACTAATATTTCTACAGATAGAATCGTAGAAATTTCTATCGTGAGATTGGAAGTAGATGGGTCTACGAATATTCTTACCAAAAGAGTAAACCCTGGCGTTTCCATCCCTTTAGAATCCTCCCTGATTCATGGAATTTATGATGCTGATGTGGCAGGTGAAGCCACTTTCAAGGATTTGGCAAGAGAGCTTCTTGCATTTTTTGGCAATTCTGATCTTGCTGGATTCAATGTGTTGAAATATGACATTCCTCTGCTCACAGAGGAGTTCAATCGTGCAGGAATTGAATTTGACTTAGGGAAAAGAAATTTGCTTGACGCACAGAAGATTTTTCACCTAATGGAAAAGAGGAACTTAACCTCTGCATACAAATTCTACTGCGATAAAACTCTTGAAAATGCGCATAGTGCGGAAGCCGATACTGTTGCAACTATGGAAGTTTTTATTGCCCAAATGGATCGATATATGGGCCAGGAAGCTGAAGACTTGAAGGGAAATAAGCTTGGTACTTTTGAAAATGACATGAAGAAAGTTCACCAACTGGTGAATAGTAACATGGTCGATCTGGCTGGCAGATTTGTGAAAAATAGTGAGAGCATTGAAGTCTTTAACTTTGGTAAGCATAAAGGGAAACCCGTAGACCAGGTATTAAAAGAAGAACCCGGCTATTATGACTGGATGATGCGGGGAGACTTCCCCATCGATACCAAGCGGAAACTAACTCAAATCAAGCTGAGAGACTTTCAGATGTAAAAAAAGAGCTGGATCAAATCCAGCTCTTTTTTTATAGTTCCCCTCTATAATACTGCATTGCTCTTTCCATTTGTTCTTCCAGTTTGGCTTGCCGATTTTCGGGACCAGGATGTGTTGACAGAAACTCTGGTGGAACTTCTCCACCCTGAGCAGCCATACGTTCCCAGAAAACCGGAGCTTCCCTTGGATCGTAACCTGCCATCGCCATAAAAATCAAACCTAGCTCATCAGCCTCCAGCTCATGCTTTCTCGAAAATGCTAACATTCCTAACTCGCTTCCCATCCCAACTGATTGCAAAAAGATTGCTTCAGTTAATGTTGGATTCGATCCCATAGCCGTAGAGAGAACACTCATACCAAAGTTTGTAAG
>CAZLUY010000058.1:0-1672 GCA_964562785.1 uncultured Limnohabitans sp.
TTACTGAGCATTACTTCCGCCTCCTGAATATCATTTTCACTAATATCTTTCCAATCAATCTCTTTCTTTGAAATAGCCAGTTGAGGCACCTTATACATATCCTCTTTTCTGACCGGTGGAAAATAATCAAACACTTCGCTCACCAAGTCCAGACGTATACTATCACCACCATTCCATCCTACAAATATTGCATCCTGAAAAAAACCAAGATCATCTTTGGCTTTTCCATCATAGGCTATTTCTATCAGCCCACGCTTTTGAGATGGGATACTGTCTGAATTAGGAACAAGGCTGATGTATTCAGGACCATGAAAAAACAAGCTATCCCCATACAGGGTTTCTGCACCAAAATTGAAAAGCTCAATTGCCTTTATTTTCGGTTCATTGGTGAATACCTCACCAACATTGACTCTAGGTTGTCTCAAGCCATAGTCTAGTTTTTTAACAGGATATTCAATCAAAGGAGCTTCCGGAAAAGGAATAGCGGAACCTTCCAGGTATAATGTGTCCTCCATTGACTCAAGATTACCTTTGACAATAACCATTCTCCTAAACTCCCCCGCCGACGTTGAGGGGTCAAAGACAACCTTGACCATTCCTTCATCTCCAAGAGATAAAGAATCCTGTGTGAATTCAGAAGAGGTGCAGCCACAATCGGTAAGTACTTCTGATATCCACAAAATAGAATCTGAATCATGGGTAAAATTGAAGGTAACGGTCTGAAGACCATCCTCTTCCAAAACAGTACCGATATTAATGGTTTCATTCTCCCAAACGGCTCCTCCTGTCTTTTGTGAATAGGCCGTTATTGTTGGAAAAAGGAAAATAAATAATAGATATAATCGGGCTTGGTTTAGGCTTTTCAACATGCCTACAAATAACGAATATTTCTAAGCGAATTATAGGCTGATTTCTTTAATTTGCGCCAAATTTAGATCAATGGCTAGAGTTTTAACTGGAATACAAAGTAGTGGCAGACCTCACCTGGGGAATATCCTTGGTGCCATAGTGCCAGCTATTGAATTAATCGAACAGAATAAGGAAGAGTCCTTTATTTTCATTGCTGACTTCCACTCCTTGACTAGCTCAAAAGATGGAGTGCTTCGTAAACAAAATACCCTTGCAGTTGCTGCTGCTTGGTTGGCCTTTGGTTTAGAAATTGAGAAGACTGTTTTTTACAGACAATCAAAAAGGCCAGAAGTAGCTGAACTCACCTGGTATCTTAGCTGCTTCACTCCTTTTCCTATGCTTGCAAATGCTCATAGTTTTAAGGATAAGTCAGAAAGGCTATCAGATGTGAATGCAGGACTTTTTACCTACCCGGTGTTAATGTCTGCCGACATCTTGCTTTACTCTGCCGATTTAGTTCCAGTAGGTAAAGACCAACTTCAGCATCTTGAAATGTGTAGAGACATTGCGTCTTCTTTTAATCACCAAATGGGAGAAGAAATCCTCAAAATACCGGAAGCAAGGATCTCAGAAGAAGTAAAGACTATTCCGGGAACAGATGGTCAAAAAATGAGTAAGTCATACAATAACTACATAGACATATTCTTACCTCAAAAGCAGCTCAAGAAGAATGTAAATAGCATTGTGACTGACAGCACTCCACTGGAAGAGCCAAAAGATCCTGACACTTGTAATGTCTTCAAATTGTATAGCTTATTGGCTA
>CAZLUY010000059.1:0-13320 GCA_964562785.1 uncultured Limnohabitans sp.
AACCTGGGCATCTCTGAACTCCAAATAGGAAGAAATACCAAGCCTAAAACGCTCAAGTGCAAGCTCGGTACTCTCTTTCGCAATAGCATAATTCTTTTGCTCAGTCTCTAGTAGAGCCCTATTGGTCTCATAAGTGTTAAATGCTCTCTGGATGTCAGAGCGAAGCTGGATTTCATACTGATCAACTGCATAATCTGTAATCCTTCTTTGAACCTTAGCACTCTGAATTCTTCGATTCAAAGTAAGTCCACTAAATAGATTCAAAGAAATGTTACCGCCATAGTTCCATCCTTGCCTTTGGTTCTCAACAAGGAATCCCGCGTCAGAATTGAAGGTATTGTCACTGTATCGACCATTTAAATTCAACACAGGCAACCTCTGAGCCTTGAGCTCTCTTTCCTGTAGATAGGCTACATTCTCCTGTCGTTGGATGATAAGCAGCTGCTTATTCTCCAAAAAAGCATTCTCCTCTAAATCGAGAAGGTTCAATTCCTGCCCAACAGTAATGGTATCATTAACAGAGTATTCTTGAGAAGGATCGATGGCAAGCAGTTGACTCAGATCGATTTTCGCATTCTTGATTACCTGTTCCTGCGCCTGGAGCAAAGTGAGATCAGAATAATAATCCAATTCAGCAGTAAGAAAATCTCTTCTACCTGCTCCACCTAGTTCATATTGTGCCTGTGCGATATCCAATCTAGCCTGGCTTAGATCAAGTGTTCTCGCCAAAACTTCATAACGCTGTTGCTCCAATACCAATCGATAATATGAAGATGAAATATCTGCCACAGCGTTTTCGACTACGACCTTGGCATCCAATTCAGAAATCTCGTTCAGTTGACCAAGTCTTTTCATTACAATGAAGGACTCAGGTCTAAAGCCATAAATAGCACCAAGAGTGAAGTTTTCAGTTCTTGACTTTGCTCCTTCGATCAATCTTGGCTCAGGGTCATTCAGGAATTTTTGCTCTACATCTTCATCACTCCAGGAACGAGTATATGTACCATCCACCTGAGGTAAGAAGAAGTCCCCAAATCCTATTTTCTTATCATACTCAGAAAGAGAAACATTCTGAACAGCGATTTTTATGTCAAAATTATTCTCGAGACCAAGCTGAATAGCCTTCTCAAGGTCAAGAGATCCTTCCTCCTGAGCATAGGCAAAGCCAAGTCCAAGGAAAAGGAATAAAGACAGTTGGGTGATTTTCTTCATTAGATTCTTGCTAGTCTTCCTTCTTTGGAAGTGAGGTAGGTGTATATGGCTGGGATAATGAACAAGGTCAAAACAGTGGCAAAGGCCAGACCTCCGATTACAGTTGCTCCCATTGGGACCCTACTTTCTGCACCTGCACCGAGAGCGAGGGCAATAGGTAGAATTCCAAGAATAGTGGATAAACTTGTCATCAAAATAGGCCGGAATCGGGCTACTGCCGCTCCAAAAATGGCTTCATGAACAGACATCCCTTGAGCCTTCCTTTGATTAGCAAACTCCACAATCAGAATACCATTCTTCGTTACCAAACCAATCAGCATGATAATACCAATCTGGCTAAATATATTCAGCGTGTAGTCAAAAGCCCAGAGAGTAAGTAAGGCTCCAAACAGTGCCAATGGTACCGTAAACATAATCGTCAAAGGATCTCTGAAGCTTTCGAACTGTGCCGATAGAACCAAATAAATAAGGATCAAAGCGAAGAGGAATGCGAACAGCAAGCTGTTTGAACTCTCACGGAATTCCTTGGATGGTCCTGAAACATCTGTGGTGAATGTTTCATCTAAAACCTCTCGGGCTATCCTATCCATCTCTTCCAATCCATCACCAATGGTATATCCAGGAGCAAGGTTGGCCGACACAGTTCCACTTACAAATCGATTAAATCGATAGAGGGTAGGTGGCGTACTTTTCTCAACCACTCTCACCAGGTTGTCCAACTGAATCAACTGCCCATTTTCTCCTCGGACATAAAGCATTCTCAGATTGACAGGCTCATTTCTATCCTCTGTTTGCATCTCTCCCACCACCTGATATTGCTTACCATTTCGGATAAAGTAATCGAAGCGCTGACCTGAATAAGACAGCTGTAGTGTTCTTGCAATCTCTTGAACAGAAACTCCCACATTCCTTGCTTTCTCTCTATCAATCTCGATTTCAAGTTCTGGCTTGGTAAATTTCAAATTGATATCAGAGAATATAAAGACTGGACTCTTTCGAGCCTCCTCCATGAAAAGAGGAATATATTCCTTGAGCTTATCCAAAGTAGGAGCCTGTAAGACATACTGCACTGGTAGACCTCCACGACGGTTTCCTATACTCTGTGCCTGTGAGGCAAAAGCCCTAACCGAAGTTACATTTCTGAGCTTCTGATTGATCTGATCATAAATCTCTTGCTGTGATCTGGTTCTATCTGCTGCATCAGTCAGGATAAATCGCATAAATCCTGAGTTGGTATTAGAAGTACCGAACCCAGGGGATGTTACTGAAATCAATCTTGAGCGTTCCTCTTTGGGAATTTCATCCATAAACTCATCAACCATTCCATTGATGACCCGATCCATGTAAGCAAATGTTGCTCCTTCTGGACCTGCCATATTCACGCGAATCTCACCTCTGTCTTCAACTGGAGCAAGTTCTGTTGGGATGGTGATGAATAACCAATAAATCCCGCCTGCCATAGCAAGGATAAACAGGAAAGCAGACCAACGGAACTTCATAAAGCCCGCTAGCAGATATTCGTATTGCTTGTTGAGCCATACAAATCCGGGCTCAGTCCAATTATAGAATGCATTGTGCTTTTGTCGTCTCTTCAGAAGTTTTGAAGAAAGCATCGGGGTCATGGTCAATGCCACAAATGAGGAAATGATCACCGCTCCTGCGACAACTACACCAAACTCTTTAAATAGACGACCAGTAGTTCCGGTCAGGAAGATCACAGGTAAGAATACCGCTGCCAGTGCAACAGTGGTCGCAATCACAGCAAAGAAAATCTCTTCAGATCCTTTTTTAGCTGCGTCCAAAGGTTTCTCCCCTTTCTCTATTCTGGTATAAATATTCTCAAGTACCACGATGGCGTCATCTACCACCAGTCCAATGGACAGAACGATTCCCAGAAGAGTTAATACGTTGATGGAGAAATCCATCAAATACATGATGAAGAACACTCCAACCAGTGAAATGGGGATGGTCAGGACCGGAATAAATGTGGTTCTCCAATCTCTTAAAAAGAGGAAGATAATCGCTACTACAAGAGAGAAGGCGAGGATAATTGTCTCCTGAACCTCCGCAATGGAATTCCTGATATACTTGGTAGAGTCATACCCAATCTCTAATTCGACATCCGCAGGGAGATCTTTTTTAATTAACTCTATTCGACGATAGAATTCGTCTGCAATGTCTATGTTATTTGACCCTGGAAGCGGCACCAAAACCACAATTACCATGGGGACATTATCACTCTTTAGAATCGTACGCTCATTCAATGCCGCCAACTCAGCTTTCCCTACATCCTGGAATCTCACAATGTTGTTTTGATCTTCTTTGATGATCAGAGAATTGAATTCGTTAGGTGTGCTTAGTCTACTTTTTGTCCGAACAGAAAGCTCTATGGTCTCCCCTTCGATTTTTCCTGAAGGGAGTTCTACGTTTTCACTTTGTACCTTATTCAAAACATCAAGGGGAGTGACTCCATAGGAAGCCATCTTCAGCGGATCCATTCTTAGTCGGATCGCGTATTCTTTTTCTCCCCAAATCTGAACCCGGCTCACGCCAGGAATAGTCTGTAATCGCTCCTTGAAAATATTGTCCGCCAGATCTGAAAGATCTAGGAGGTTTCGCTTAGTACTTTTAATGTTCAAGTAAACAATCGGACTAGAATCCGCATCCGCCTTAGAAACGACAGGTGGTTCGGCATCAGGAGGAAGGTTCCTCTGAGCCCCAGAAACTTTATCCCGCACGTCATTCGCTGCTGCTTCCAGATCAGCCCCAACATCAAATTCCACGGTGATACTACTTGTGCCATTGTTACTGGTAGAAGTAAGTGATTTGATACCCTGAATACCGTTGATCGCCTCTTCAAGCGGTTCCGTGATTTGGGCTTCAATTACGTCCGCATTGGCACCCACATAGGTCGTCCTTACAGATATGACAGGAGGATCCACACTTGGGTATTCTCTCACCCCAAGAAGGCCAATACCGATAATACCAAATAGTAATATCAGGATAGACATTACTATTGCCAGTACCGGTCGGTTGATACTTAGATTTGAAAGACTAGCCATATCAATTGATTTTATTCACAAGAAGATCTGTACCTGTTCTAGCTTGTAGCACACCTGTTGCCAAAACCATATCTCCTTCATTCAAACCGCTAATAATCTGAACCTGATTCTCTGTTCTGGTTCCAATTTCTACAGCGCGCTCTTCAGCTTTATTCTCAGCATCTACGATAAAAACCTTATAGCCCTGAAGCTCTGGAATTACAGATTCCGCAGGCACCATAAGCGCATTGTCAATCTCATCCAAGACGTAGCTGATTTTCACAAACATGCCTGGAAGGAATTGTCTGTCTTTATTTGGGCTTTCTGCTCGTAATTTCAAAGTTCTTGTTGCCGCATCAATCTGAGGCTCATAAGCATAAACCTTTCCTTCGAAAGTCTGATCGGAAGATTCACTTGAGAAGTATACCGGAGAACCCACTTTGACCAGGTTAGTATACCTTTCAGGAATAGAGAACTCGATCTTGATAGGATTCATATTAACCACAGTTGCGATAACATCATTTGTTCCGATCACAGAGCCTTCACTAACTTGTCTCAATCCCAAAACTCCATTGAAAGGAGCTCGAACAATTGTCTTTTCAATTTGAGCTTTTACCAGATTAAGATCGGATAATGTGGTATTATACTGATTCAAAACAATGTCATACTCCTCCTGGCTAATCGCCTCTCGAGCCAATAACTGCTTTTGGCGATTTTCTTGGCTTTCAAAAAGCTTCTGAGTGTATTCCAGTTTCTGAACTTGCGCCTGAAGCTCATCATCGTTCAGATACAATAGAGGAGTCCCTTTGGTCACATATTGACCTTCCTGGAAGGAGATTCTGGTGATCAAACCAGAAACTTCTGGCCTAAGGTCCACAACCTCGTTGGGTAAAATAGTACCAGTAACCTGAAGCTCATTTTTCAATGTTTGCTTCTTTATCTCAACCACGTCAACTGGCAGACCCGTTGGTGCTGAGCTAGATGCTACTGCTGGTCCTGTGTTCTCATTTGACTTCCTGCTATCCAACCGAGGATATAGAAAAGCCGCAACTACGATCACAAGTATCCCTACAATAAGAAATGATTTGGTTTGTTTTTTCATAAGGGTGCATCAAGCAGTCCTAATCTGCTTTTGAATGAAGTTAAGTGATAGCGAATTGAAAGCATCTGGCCTTTCAACATTGACTACGTGACCACACTTCTCTAACACCTCCAACACCGAAGCCTTATGTTTTTTGACCAGATTCTTCACAGGTTCCAGGAACATAATATCCTGGTCTCCCATGACATACAGAGTAGGTATCCCTAGATCTGATTCTTTGAAATATCTAAGCAATGGATTGATATCACGGGTAAGTTTGAACCATCTGATGAATTCCTTCTGGCAGAGCTTCTTTGCTTCCCTGACAAAAAGGTTCCTTGATTCACTATGTTGCTTTCGAGGCATGATGATGAAAGCAAAAAGCTGGTAAAGCCACATGTATGGAATTACTTTCTTAAAGGTATTACCCAAGAACACCAAGACTCTTGATTGAATCGTGAGTCGGGTAACCGCCCCTGCCATGATAAGGGATTTAACCCGCTGAGGCTGTAGCTCCGCAAGTTGCCTCGCTAGAATTGTCCCTAGGGAAACACCCATGAAATGAGCTTTTGGAACTTTGGTCTCATCAAGAACCTCAATGATATCCTGCGTGACTCCTTCGAATGTATAATCTTCATTATAAATCGCCTCCGGAAGCTCGATGGACTTACCATGCCCACGTAAATCTATCAGCAGTAAATTGAAGTGTTTTTTAAAAACCTTCAGCTGTTTAAACCAAACCGCAGATGATCCTCCCGCACCGTGAATAAACACGATCCATTCTTTACTTTCAGAGTGATCAAATCGTTTGTAGTATAACATGTCAGGATAACCTTACAACCGTGATAAAAGTTGCTTATCCGCAAATTTACTGCATGTAATATCCCCATGAACAACAAAAAACAGGGAAGGCAAATGGAGGATATTAAAGGAAAAAAAGAGGTCTTAAAATAAAAAAGCAGAGCGGCCAAATTAGCCGCTCTGCTATAATTGAATTTTTTATCAAGCCTTACAGCTCCCAACCAACGGTTGTTTGAATGATGTAATCCAAATTTGGAGCCTCACCAACAGCTTGATTATCAAAGTTGAGCGTGGTTCCTAATTTCACGTAGAAATCATCCAAAAACTCATATTTCACATCTAAACGATAATCCGTTCTGAAACGTCCTGATTGAGTGAAACTAGGATACATGGCAAGATTTGTAAGTAAACTCAAATCCCCTATGTCATAAAGGTTCAATTCCGCTCCAATGAAACCCTCACCAGATTGTTGTTGGGGAGTCTCATCGAGAAATGTTTCATTGTTAAAGTTGGCACCAACTTGAAATGCGAAATATGTCTGATTCGTTCTTGTGATATAGTGACCAATACCAATTTTATTACCTGTTCGTAAGTCGATCAATTGTTCGTTATTGGCAAGGAATGTCAGGTTATATGAAAGAAACCAATCCTTGGGAAGAAAATAATTGAAAGATAAGTCTGCATCAGTTCTACTTACATCGTCAACTTCATCCTGAGTAGAGTTCAAAATATTGATGTTAGCATTTGCCTTCCATCTATCTGCTGTATACCCTAATCCACTTCTCAAATTAACTTGCTGAAGATTATTGGCTCGGGTCAAACTCCACCCAAAATCGATATAGGCAGACAACCTACTCCAAAAACCTGAGTCCAATGAATCAAGGTAAACAATTTCACTTATTGCCACCGTCACCGACATATCCGGAGCTTCCTCCGGAGTTTCTGTGTCAGGAGTAGGATCCTTTTTCTTCTTCGGGATCAGCCTCCCTGGGCTATAATAGTCAATGCGAATATTACCATCCCCAGCACTTCGGATTTTACCATTAAGTCTTCTTCCATCAGAAAGAGTAATCAGGTAGTTTACATCTGAATAAACCTCGAGTACCTCGAGCCATTCCACCTTAAAATCCGAATCCGAATAATCGGTTTCTATCGTCAATACACCTCTATCCATACTCTTGATCTCGCCAATTATTAATTGATTGTTAACCAATCTCAGCGTGTCAGTTTGGGCGAATGTGTTGGTAATAATTGCGGCGCTAAAAACAAAAATCAACAAAGCGCCTCTCTGTAAAAACTTCTTCATAAAAAGAATTTTTGGTGTGTCGGCTAAAATAAAAAAAGCATCTCTATTGAGATGCTTTTTCAAAGATTTTGTTTGATTAATTGAATATGTATCTAACGCCTACCTGCATTCTCCAAGTATCACTTAGAGATGTAGAGTTTCTGAAAGTTTCAGTCGGGAATTCAGAAGTTCCCGGAACGGTAGTCAATCTGTAAACTGGCTCGTTGGATTCGTTTCTACCTCTATAGCTAAGCGGATTATCCTGGTTTGCAAATTGCGGAACTCCCCACTCAGAATTTAACATGTTTCCGATATTAAGAATGTCAATGGATAACTGTAGTCTATTTTTCTGGTCTTTGGAAAAAACTAAATCTTGTAGAATTCTAAAGTCGAATCTATTCAACCATGGTCTTACAGCACCATTCCGTTCTGCTACTGAACCTCTATTATCACTGAGATATTCATCCTGATCAATGTATTGATCGAAAAGAGTAGCCTGCTCTTCAGCTGTTACCGTTCTTCCACCCAACTCGAACTCTTCAAAATTCAATTCGCTCGCATCATTTGGAATGTACATTAGTCGATCAGACGCATCCCCAAAATTACCGGCATATGTGTATGAGAAACGACCTGCATCAGAGCCCTCATAGAACAATGAGATCGTTGTGTTATCTGATTGATAAGAAAGGTTCCCAATTACTCTGTTAGGAATGTCGAACCTTGCAAATCCTAAATTCGGATTGTTCCTGTCTTCTGCAACCGCTGCTGGCCATAGTGACACCGCCTGAGAGCCTCCTGCCGCATCCAAATCTTGTGATCTGGATCTTGTGTATGCTACCATGGTACTCCAGCCATTGTCAAATGATTTCTGCAACTGAGCCGTTATGGAATAATAATTAGCATTTTCCTGAGCATTGGTTAAGAAGAAAACATTCCTGAAGTCAGGATCATTGGAGTAGTTTGTCCCTTCCCAATATGGTCTTTGGTCCGGTCCAGCAAGGGTTCCGTCAGGGTCTCTAAGCACCGCATTGTATGCGATAGGAGTTGAAACATCTCTTGAATAGATGAATTCAAGGGTACCGATGATTCCGAATGGAAGGACCTGATCTACTGCAAGGTTTGTACGCCAAACTTGTGGCAGTTTAAATTCCGTATCAGTCAGATTCAACTCATTAGAAAGCGTCTGTCCAGGATTCTCAGGGTTACCAAAGGTCACATCAGGGTTAAAGACATAATTAGGCCCGAATGCTTCTTCTACTTCTTCATTCTCGTAGCCAAGACCTCCTCTTACTACACCCGAACCATTCACTTGATTTGACAACCAAACGAAAGGAATCCTTCCGGAGAAGATACCAGTTCCACCTCTGACTTGAGTAGTTCTATCACCATTAGCATCCCAGTTAAATCCAAAACGAGGAGACCATAGTGGGTTCACGTCTGGGAAAGTGCTCACATCTGGTGTAATTGTTCCGCTTGGTGTCTCGAACTCTTTGTTCAAATCGTCCAATAACTCGTTTCGGGGAATATCGATTGGGTAGAAGGGAAAGTCTACTCTTAAACCACCAGTCAGTTTCAAATTTTGATTCACCTGCCATTCATCCTGGATGTAAAATCCAATTTGACCAAATGCAGTTTCATCAAGCGGCGGTGTGGTAGACCCATCCAAAGCGAAAGACTTGGCAAATGCAGTTGGGTAGGCTCCCGGAGTTCTATTGATGACGGTCTCTACAAAATCATTGTAGGTCGTAAATCTATAGAAGCCATTGAAATTCGGGTTAAATGCATTTTGGAAAGTCATGTATTCGAAATTCACACCGAAGGTATAGGTATGATTTCCTTCATATAGCGAGAAATTATTCGTGAGATTGAAAATGTTATTCTCCAAGAGGTTACCCACGGTGAATAATTCATTTCCGACAGAAGTATAGTAAAGCAGGTTTCCTGCCTCATCAGGCTCTAGAATCTCTATGAATGGAAACGCCTGCCCTCCAGGGATTCCTCTTTTAGGATCTGTGATTGAGGTGTAACCAATGTTAAGTTGATTAGACATATTGGCCCCAATCCTTGAGTTCAATTCAGCCACCCAAGAGGATACATTTCTATCATTGGTGTAGTTGGTATTTCTAAAGTTCATCGCCTCAATACCCGTTCTGGTGGTATTTCTATAGCGAGTACTGATGAATCGAATAGAGTTTCTATTGGTTGGTACATCAGTGAATGCCGTGTAATTATTATAGCGAACCGAGAGCTTATGATTATCATTAATATTCCAGTCTAACCTCGCATTGAATCTGGTTTGCTCGGAAGCAAACTGATAACCTTCGTAAGGCCCTGTCTCATAATCATAAAGGCTTCTCAAATTCTCTCTAACAAAGTCTAAATCCGAAGCTGGTACTCTGGATACAGTCAAACCATCTGGCTCAAGACCTGGACGAGAAGCTACTTTTGTAAAACTTGGAACCGCCTCGACTTCTTCCTCATAAGAAACAAAGAAGAAAAGTTTGTTCTTGATAATTGGTCCACCTAACCTGAAACCATAAATCTCATTCTTGGAATCACTCACCGGAAGTCGAGTGTCTCCAACCTTATCACCAATCATTTGATCGTTTCGATAGAAATAGTAAGCAGAACCCGAGAATTCATTTGTTCCTGATTTGGTAATTGCATTTACAGATGCACCTGTAAAGCCTGCCTGTCGAACATCAAAAGGAGCAAGATTGACCTGAACTTCTTCAATAGCATCTAAGGAAATTGGATTTGAACCAGCGAACTGGCCTGAGCCCAGGCCGAAGTTATTATTATAAATATTGCCGTCAATAGTGTAATTATTGAATCGATTCGATGTTCCTGCGAAAGAAGTCCCATTTGACTGGGGTGTTAATCGAGTGAAATCATTAATATTTCTGTTGATAGTAGGAAGCGCATTAATCGTTTCATTGTTAAGGTTAAGTGAAGCACCTGTCCTATCAGAATTCATAACTGCGTCCTGACTGGCAACGACCTCAACTGCTTCAAGTTCAAGGCCATCTGACAGTTCGGCATCGATAGTATATTTCTGCCCAAGTCCAAGGACAATCCCTTCATAACTTCGATCCTCAAAGCCTACAAAAGTAATCATCACCGTGTAAGGTCCTCCAACTCTCATATTCGGGAGAACAAACCTACCCTCTAAGTTACTGACAGCACCATAGCGAGTACCTGAAGGCTCGTGCGTAGCCACCACATTTGCTCCCGGAAGCGGCTCTCCGGTTTGATCTACCACGGAGCCTTGAATGCTCGCGGTTGTCACACCTTGCGAAAAGGCTGTAGTACTAAAAAGAACCAGCAGCGATGTGATCAAAAATGAGTTTAGTAAAGTTGTTTTCATGTAAATAGGTTATGATGAACAAATAACGATGCAAATTTAAAAGCCCCAATCCTTTTTTGATCAGATAGTTAGGTTAACTTTTTGCATAAAAATTTACAAAATTTAACAGAATATTAATATTTGATACTAGAATTATATTTGGATAAAATCTTATTAATCAGCATGATTTGAAATTTTCAGTAGTTAATTGAGAATTAATCGAAATATTCTTTCTAGTCTTTTTAAGAAAATTAGATAAAATCTTTCCTAAATTGTTTTCTTTGCGGGCTCAGCAGGGAACAATCAATTAACAGAACCATACTCACCCAAAATTGAAAGACAAAAACGTCACCTGGTTGTATCTTTTCCTTATAGCTACCCTGGCTGATTTAGCATTTGTGCTAGAAGCCAATGATAATCTCAGGTATTTTTCAAAGCCGCTAATCCTACTGAGTTTAATCGCATATTTCTATCAGCTCTCTAAACCCATAAGGAATACGCTACTCAGTAAAACCATCCTTGCCGCCTTAATCTTCAGCCTCATAGGTGATGTATTATTAATGTGGCCACAGCTGTTTGTATATGGTTTAGGCTCCTTTCTGATGGCTCAGGCATGTTATATCATAGGCTTCAAGGTTGCTCAATACAATCCTAACAGGCTTGGCAGGTTAAACTTTGTGCGTACATTCCTGACCAACCTCCCTATCTACTTTTTAGGAGCTTTCGTTTTTTACCTGATCAATCCCAACCTGGGGTCTTTAAAAATTCCTGTGGCGATTTACACCATAGTCATTATTTCTATGGCAACTACAGCTAAAGAGAGATTTGGGAACAGTCACCCTGCGTCGTTCTGGCAGGTGATGATAGGTGCACTTTTCTTCTTGGTTTCAGATGGAGTTATAGCGTTGAACAAGTTCTATATAAGTTTTCCAGAGGCAGGAGTCATAATCATGGGCACCTATGCTACAGCACAACTTCTCATTGTCATGGGATTAAGAACCCACATCCTTAACCCAACAAAAAAATGAGGCCGAAGCCTCATTCTTTATTCTTTAATATTTAACTGAATCGAAAGTTCATCCAGCTGATCATCAGCGATTGAACTAGGAGAGTCAATCATGACATCCCTACCGGAATTGTTTTTTGGGAAGGCTATGTAATCACGAATGGAATCAGAACCTCCGAAAATTGCACAGAGCCGATCAAACCCAAAGGCAATACCACCATGAGGAGGCGCTCCATATTCAAATGCTTCCAATAAGAAACCGAACTGCTTTCTAGCTTCCTCAGGGGTAAATCCTAGATGATCGAACATCAGGCTTTGAGTAGACTTGTCATGAATCCTTATGGACCCACCACCTATTTCCACACCGTTGATAACAAGATCATAGGCATTAGCCCGAACACTCCCCGGATCAGTACTCAATAATTCGATGTCTTCAACCTTTGGAGAGGTGAAAGGGTGGTGCATTGCATGATAGCGTTGAGTTTCGTCATCCCATTCCAGTAACGGAAAATCTACCACCCAAAGTGGTTTGAATACATTCTTATCTCTCAGGCCTAATTCATCTCCCATTTTCAGACGGAGCTCAGACATTTGTTTCTGCACATCACGCTTATCTCCGCTTAGGATTAGGATCAAATCACCAGCATCAGCTCCTGACTGTTCTGCAACTGCCTTCAAATCATCCTGCCCGTAGAATTTATCGACGCTGGATTTGAAAGTACCATCCTCATTGCATTTGATATAAACCATTCCTTTGGCTCCAATCTGAGGTCTTTTCACCCAGTCAGTCAAAGCATCAATTTGCTTCCTAGTATAACTTGCAGCTCTAGGCGCCGCAATACCTAGTATTAATTCTGCTTGATCAAAAATACCAAAGCCTTTGCCCTGCATCAATTCATTGAGTTCATTGAACTGCATCCCAAATCTCAAATCTGGCTTGTCGTTTCCATAGAGGCGCATGGCATCTGCATAAGACATTCGCTCAACTTCTCCTAGCTCCACTCCTCTCACATTTTTGAAAAGATGCCTGGTGAGCCCTTCAAATGTTGCTAGAACGTCCTCTTGCTCCACAAATGACATCTCACAATCAATTTGAGTGAACTCAGGCTGTCTATCGGCTCTCAAGTCCTCGTCACGAAAACATTTTACTATCTGGAAATATCTATCAAAGCCACTAACCATAAGCAGCTGCTTAAAAGTCTGTGGAGATTGTGGAAGTGCATAAAACTCTCCCGCATTCACCCTGCTTGGGACTACGAAATCTCTCGCTCCTTCAGGCGTGGATTTAATCAATACAGGAGTTTCGACTTCAATAAAGTCCACAGAATCCATGTACTTTCTGGTCTCCTGCATCATTCGATGACGTAACTGAAGTTTTTCACGGATTACATTTCTGCGAAGATCCAAGTACCGGTATTTCATCCTAAGCTCTTCACCACCGTCTGTATCATCCTCGATAAGGAATGGTGGGAGCTTGGCAGGATTTAAAATATCCAAGGAAGTTACTTTGATCTCAATTTCACCAGTAGGGATATTTTTATTCTTGGC
>CAZLUY010000060.1:0-2052 GCA_964562785.1 uncultured Limnohabitans sp.
CATCGCTCAGGGGGATTATCAGGACTTCCCTCAGGACGAAGACACCATCTTCATCTCAGAAAGTGGAAAATTCACTAAGCGAAGATTCAGTGTGACAGGAGGATCAGTAGGTCTTTTTGAAGGAAAAAGAATTGGTCGAGCCAAGAATCTGGAAAAGCTAGACAAGCAGATCAAGGATCTGAATAAGACGGTTAGTTCGATCAGAAATAGCTTGGATAAGAAACTGTCTGAGCTCTTGAAACTAAAAGAGGAGAACTTTAAATCCACACTCGAAGATCAGCAAAAAGAAATCAATGAGCTAAGCCAGAACTTCGTTTCGATTAAGACCAAGAAGGAGCAGCTTGCTGAACTCTTAAGCAGTAATCAGAATAAGAGAGAAGATATCATTTCAAGAATTGCGGAGCTCGAGGAAAGTCTTCAGCAGATCGAACCTGGAATGGGTGCTGAAGATGAATTGCTCGCTTCCAAGGAAGCTGAGCTTGAGGGTTTGAACCTTTCTCTGGAAGAAGAAACTCGACGATTGAATGAAAAATCTCAGGCTTACAACCAGGAAAACATTCTTTATCATCAGCAGCTGAATCGAGTTAATAGCCTTGATCAAGAAATAGAGTTTAAGCAATCCGCTTACGAAAATTCCAAGAGCAGAATATCCAAATCTCAATCCGAGCTCACCTCCCTGGATGGAGAAATCAAGAGTCTGTTGGACAACAATGAAGTGAAGGACGACGAGCTGATTGAATTGTATTCTGAAAAGGAAAGTATTGAAGAGGGAGTTCAGGAAGCTGAGAAGGATTACTACGCTTCCAGAGGTCAGATAGATGATACAGATACGGAGATTCGAAATCTACAGAAGTCTAAGGAAAGTCATGACGAACTGATCCATAGCCTTGAGAATGGAATCAATGAGATCAAACTTGGGATGACAGCCATGAAAGAGCGTCTCAGTGTAGAGTTTGAATTGGACCTGGATGAGTTGATGGAGGAAAATCCTGAGTTAGATGAAGAATTCAAAAAATTCAATGAAGAGGATCTGAAAGAGTTGATTCAGAAGAAAAAGGATAAGCTCGAGAAAATGGGGCCAATCAATCCTATGGCCATGGAGGCTTATGATGAAATCAAAGAACGCTTTGATTTTATATCCAGCCAAAAAGCTGACTTGGAAGATGCAAAGCAGTCCCTACTTGATACCATAGATGAGATCGACCAAGTAGCCAGAGAGACTTTCCTTGAGGCCTTCGAAAAGATCAAGGAGAACTTTGTGAAAGTATTCCGCTCCTTGTTCACAGAGCAAGATGATTGTGATCTCACCTTAGTGGATCCGGATAATCCTCTGGAGAGTAAAATCGAAATAATGGCTAAGCCAAAGGGAAAAAGGCCGTTGACGATCAATCAGCTTTCAGGTGGAGAAAAAACTCTTACTGCCACTTCCCTACTCTTTTCCATCTATCTCCTAAAGCCCGCGCCCTTCTGTATTTTCGATGAGGTAGATGCTCCTTTGGATGATGCTAACATTGATAAATTCAACCATATCATCCAGGATTTCAGCACCGATAGCCAATTTATCATTGTTACTCACAATAAGAGAACCATGGCCAGCACAGACATTATTTATGGAATCACCATGATCGAGGCTGGTGTATCGAGAGTTGTCCCAGTGGATTTAAGGGAATTGGCGTAGGAAATCATGTCTGGCACCTTTTCCCAAATGTATGTTCAGGTCGTCTTTGCAGTTAGGGGACGAGCATCTTTGATTCGAGAAGACTGGGAAAAGGAACTTTACAAATACATCTCAGGAATCATTAAAAACAAGGATCAAAAGCCTTTAGCTATTAATGGGATGCCTGACCATATCCATATTTTGATTGGGATTAAACCAAGTTGCAAGGTGTCAGATCTGATTCGGGAAATAAAGAAATCTTCGAATATATGGGTTAATGAGAAGGGTTTTTGCAAGAAAAAATTTGAGTGGCAGGAAGGGTATGGCTGCTTTACCTATTCACATTCTTCATTAGATCAGGTGATCAAATACATCAATAACCAGAAGGAGCATCA
>CAZLUY010000061.1:0-10113 GCA_964562785.1 uncultured Limnohabitans sp.
ATGGCAGAAGATGGTGAGACAATAGAAATTCCAGCCGGATTCTATGCTTTCAATACGCAGCTGATTATCGATAATAAAAGCAACATCACTATCAAGGGAGAGGGAATGGAAGAAACGGTTCTATCTTTCCGTGATCTGAAAGTAGGTGGTGAAGGAGTGAAAATTGTGGGTAACAATATCACTATCGAGGACCTAAGCATCGAAGACGCTCCAGGTGATGGAGTTAAGGCTCAACATACCGATGGTATTACGTTCAGAAAAATCAATGTTACCTGGACCAATGGGGATAAATCTAAAAACGGAACGTACGCAATCTATCCAGTTCAATGTAAGAATGTGATGATCGATGGAGTAATCGCTTCACATTCCAGAGATGCTGGAATCTATGTCGGTCAATCTGAGAATATCGTGGTAAAGAATTCTCTTGCTTTTGGGAATGTGGCAGGAATTGAAATCGAGAACTGCGATAATGCAGAAGTTTTCGATAATGTAGCTAGAGACAATACAGGGGGCATTCTAGTATTCAACCTTCCGGGTCTTCCAAAAGCCGATGGAAAGGGTACTAAAATCTATAACAATACCATCATCGATAACAACCATGAGAATTTTGCCACACCTATTGGTGAAGGTCCAAATGGAAATACCGTAACCATGATTCCTCCTGGATCTGGGGTAGTGCTACTTGCAGCTAAAGAAGTAGAAGTTTTCAACAATAAAATCCTAAGAAATAAAACCTCTGGTGTAGCCATTGCGAGCTACCAGATTACTGGCTACCCAAGTGAAGCACCTAACTGGTCTCCATACACTTCAGATATCTATATCCACGACAATGAGTATGAAAGAACCATGGACTTCCCTGACCTAACAAGAGAGCTGGGACAGTTGATCAGCATCTACAATGCACATGGAAAAGCAAAAACTCAAGACATTGTGTACGACGGGATTTTCGATCCTGAATTGAGTGAGAGCATTAGCGACAACCCAATGCGGGTTTGTATTTCCGAAGGCCCAATGGATGATATGCATTTCACCTTGTTTGATCTCTCTGAGGGTGAAGACAATATTCAAGCTTCAAGCGATCATACCCCATTTAAGGACTGTCAGGTAATGGTGAAAACTTCCACTGCGAGTCTCGCCTCTATGTAATAATTAAAGTGTTGTAGATATGAGGACAATAAAACTTTGCACACTAATTACCCTATTCAGTCTTGGATTCCTTCTTCTATCCTGCGATGGAGAAAAAAAGGAAGTGGCAACCCAGGCTGAGCCTGCTTTGGCTGAAGAAGTAGCAGATGGAAAATTTCCTTACAAAAGGCTATCAACTTATGGTTTCTTTAAAGGAAATGTAGCCGATTTGAGTGCGGCTGCAAATGTAGTGCTATACAAACCTGCTTCTTCGCTTTTTACCGACTATGCCTGGAAAAGTAGATTCGTCTATTTCCCCAATGGCGAAGTGGCAGAGATCAATGAAGATGAAGAAATCGACTTTCCAGAAGGCTCTGTAATCATCAAAAACTTCTACTACCCTCTCGATTTTCAGAATCCAGAAAAAGGAAAAAGAATCATTGAGACCCGATTAATGATCAATGGTGAGAAAGGATGGGAAGCATGGCCGTATATCTGGAATGATGCTCAAACCGACGCAGTATTGAAGGTTGTCGGAGGTTCAACCCAGGTCAGCTTCGTTGACTATAATGGTGAGGAGCAGTTGATTGACTACATCGTTCCAAACAAAAACCAATGCAAAAGCTGCCACAACAAATCTGAGGCTATGGCTCCAATTGGCGTAAAGGTAAAGCACCTCAATAATGACTTAGAATTCGGAGGTGAGCACAAAAATCAATTGGCATATTGGACAGAGCTTGGCTATCTGAAAGGTTATAAAGGACTTGAAGGACATCCTGCCATGATAAATTACGAGACAGAATCTCTACCATTGAATGATAGAGCCATGGCTTACCTCGATATCAATTGCTCACACTGCCACAGCGCGGAAGGCCCAGCAAGTACTTCAGGCTTATTTCTGACTTTTGATCAAAAAGATCCTATGAAGTTGGGAATCAATAAAACCCCTGTTGCTGCTGGAAACGGAGCAGGTTCTTACACTTTTGATATCAAGCCAGGTTTTGGAAATGAGTCGATTATGACCCACCGAATGAATAGTGTAGAAGTGGGTGTGGCTATGCCTGAAATCGGTAGAACTACAATTCACAAAGAAGGAGTAAAACTGATCAAAGACTGGATCAACTCCATGGAAAGTGAATAAAGATTTACAACTCAGCACAAAAAAAGGGCGTCGAAATCGACGCCCTTTCTTTTTTAATCATTTTCGATTATACATTCTCGCTGCTTACTACGGCTGAGAAGTACTCTCTATTCATTCTTGCAATATTGGTCAAAGAAATTCCTTTAGGACACTCCGCAGAACATGCACCAGTATTAGTACAGGCTCCGAATCCTTCGGCATCCATTTGAGCAATCATCTTCTCAACTCTTGATTTTCTTTCCACCTGACCTTGCGGCAACATGGCTAGCTGAGACACCTTGGCCGAGGTGAATAGCATGGCAGAAGCATTTTTACATGCCGCAACACAAGCTCCACATCCAATACAAGTCGCAGCGTCAAAAGCTTCATCAGCTACAACCTTTGGAATTGGAATTTCATTCGCATCAGGAACACCACCGGTATTTACCGATACATATCCTCCGGCCTGAATGATTCGATCAAAAGCACCTCTGTCTACTACCAAGTCTTTAACAACAGGGAAAGCTTTCGCCCTCCACGGCTCGATAGTGATGGTATCCCCATCAGAAAAAGATCTCATGTGCAGCTGACAAGTAGTCGTCTGCTGAGGTCCATGTGGCTTTCCATTAATATAAAGTGAACACATGCCACAAATACCTTCTCGGCAATCGTGGTCAAAATGAACAGGGTCCTCTCCTTTTTCGGAAAGCTCCTCATTCATCACGTCCATCATTTCAAGGAAGGACATGTCTTCAGAAATACCGTCTAGCGGATAAGTCACAAACCCTCCCTTATCGGAAGCATTTTTCTGTCGCCAAACCTTTAATGTTATTTTCATGATCTTCTTTTTTTCAATGATTTACTTGTACGATCTCTGAGTCAACTTCACATTTTCAAACTCCAGTGGCTCCTTTTCCAGAACTTCTGGCTCTCCATCAGCAACATATTTCCATGCTGCCACATAAGCGAAGTTTTCATCATCCCTTAAGGCTTCACCCTCTGGAGTCTGGTATTCCTCTCTAAAGTGACCGCCACAAGATTCATTTCTGTTATACGCATCGTCAATCATTAGCTCCCCTAATTCAAGGAAGTCAGCTACACGATTTGCTTTCTCGAGAGACTGGTTTAGCTCTTCATTTGAACCTAAGACGTTTACATCCTTCCAAAACTCCTCTCTAAGAGCTCGAATTTCAGCCTTGGCTTTTTCCAAACCTTCGGCCGTTCTAGCCATACCACACTCATTCCACATGATCAAACCTAGTTTCTTGTGGAAATAGTCGACTGTCTTAGTTCCTTTAATAGCAAGAAGTTTTGCAATTCGCTCTTTAACTTCTTCCGTCACCTTTGCGAATTCTGGGTGATTAGCATCAACAGGAGCAGGTCCAATCTTTGCTAGATAATCTCCCAAAGTGTAAGGAATAACAAAATAGCCGTCTGCAAGTCCCTGCATCAAAGCAGAAGCTCCTAGTCTATTTGCTCCGTGATCAGAGAAGTTAGCTTCTCCTAAGGCATAAAGTCCAGGAACACTTGTCATCAAGTTGTAATCCACCCAAAGACCTCCCATAGTATAGTGCACTGCAGGGTAGATCATCATTGGAACTTTGTATGGATTCT
Organism: uncultured Limnohabitans sp.; assembly: GCA_964562785.1. Taxonomy (GTDB): domain Bacteria; phylum Bacteroidota; class Bacteroidia; order Cytophagales; family Cyclobacteriaceae; genus Algoriphagus. The sequence continues at coordinate 3,860 of CAZLUY010000061.1, forward strand.
CTCCGGTGATCTGCTGATACATATCAAAGAGGTTTCCATATCGCGCACGAATAGCATCTTCACTATCCCTGATAATAGCATCTCGGAAATCGAGGAATACTGCCTCACCAGTTTCATTCACGCCACGTCCTTCATCACATACGTACTTCGCATTTCTTGAAGCCACGTCTCTTGGAACAAGGTTACCGAAGGAAGGATATTTCCTCTCCAGGTAGTAATCTCTATCTTCTTCAGCTATGTCATTTGCCTTGATAGCACCTGATCTTAGCTTTTCAGCTATTTCTTTGGTTGCTGGAACCCAAACCCTACCATCATTTCTCAAAGACTCTGACATCAATGTCAGCTTTGATTGATGATCTCCTGAAACAGGAATACAGGTAGGGTGAATCTGAGTATAGCAAGGATTCGCAAAGTGAGCACCTCTTTTATGAGCTCTCCAGGCGGCAGTCACATTAGACCCCATTGCATTGGTTGATAGGAAGAAAACATTCCCATATCCACCGGTACAAAGTAATACTGCATGAGCAGCATGAGTTTCGATTGCACCTGTGATTAGATTTCTGGTGACAATTCCTTTTGCCTCTCCATCAATCTTCACCACATCCATCATCTCAGTACGCGGGTAGAGCTTCACTTTGCCGTTGGCTACTTGTCTGCTCAATGCAGAGTAAGCTCCCAACAAAAGCTGCTGTCCCGTTTGGCCCCTCGCATAGAAGGTTCTGGAGACCTGTGCTCCACCAAATGATCGGTTTGCTAGAAGCCCTCCGTACTCACGAGCAAAAGGAACCCCTTGAGCCACACACTGGTCAATGATATTTACTGACACTTCTGCCAAACGATAAACATTGGCCTCTCTCGCTCTGTAGTCACCACCCTTTACGGTGTCATAGAAAAGTCTGAATACTGAGTCACCGTCATTCTGATAGTTTTTGGCGGCATTAATACCTCCTTGAGCTGCGATTGAGTGAGCTCTTCTTGGACTATCCTGGAAACAAAATGCTTTCACATTGTACCCAAGTTCTGCCAAGGATGCTGCGGCGGATGCTCCGGCAAGACCGGTTCCTACCACGATCACATCATATTTTCTTTTGTTAGCCGGGTTTACCAGCTTGCTGCTAAACTTATGCTTTGTCCACTTTTCGGCAACTGGACCAGCAGGTATTTTGGAATCTAGTATCATGTGACTATTGATTAGCTCTGTGTGAAATAGATATAAATCGGCATGCTAGCGAACAGTAGAGGTACAACAACACTATAAAACCTACCTAAAGCCTCTATTGCCGGTGAATATTTTTTATGATTTAATCCTAAAGTTTGGAATGCACTTGCAAAACCATGGGAAAGGTGGAAGCTCAAAAAGACCATCGCTAATATGTAACCAACGACCATCAATTCATTCTGGAACGCAAAGTTTACAATACTGAAAAGATCCTTGTAATCCTGACCTTCATAAGATACAACTGGGACTTCACCCCAATGCATCTGATACCAGAAGCTCTGCATATGAACCACGAGGAAGAGAAGTATTACAGTCCCCAAGATTCCCATGTTTCGGGAAGCTGTTGAGCTATTAGTACCTTCTTTGGAAACTCCATATCCTACTGGTCTTGCAGATTTGTTCTGTCTCGTTAGCCAGATGGAATAAATCACATGGCCGATCACCGAAATATAGGTGAGGTAAGACAATAACTTAACCGCTGGATTTGTGGTCATAAACTTGGCATAGATATTAAATGCCTCTCCCCCATCTCCTTTGAAAAGAAGAAGGTTTCCTGAAACGTGACCCGTTAAAAACAAAATAAGGAAGAGTCCTGTCAAAGCCATGATCAGTTTTCTTCCTAGTGTGCTACTCAAAGTCTTGGTAACCCAAGTCATAGTTTTTAATTGATTAAATGGACGATTAACTCAAATTAATGGAAGCAAATTTACATTCGGGATGACTACCAAACAATTTGTTTTACGTCTCTTTCCTATTTTAAAAGATTCTAAATAGAATCCTGTTTTTACTCTTGCCGCCTCAACTTTTTGTTGATTTTTATTGTTTGAATTTCTCAGTATTTTCTAGTTACTTTCCCTCTTATATGCGTGTTAATGGAAATTTGTCGTGTCCTTCCCTTAACTATTTAATAGGCATTGCGTTTTCTTAAAAAACAATCCCAAAACATGATTCAAAATTTGAAGTACATCTGCGGACTTATTCTGGTTTTTGCGTTCGTAGGGGTTTCAAACGTTTTTGCAACTCATATCCGGGCCGGTGAAATAATTGCTGAGCGAATCTCCGTACAAGCCCTGACCTACAGAATTACAGTTGTGGGATATACAGATACCAGGTCTAGTGTAGTTTTCGGCCCAGGTACCATCAATTTTGGTGATGGAAGAGAGGAGCAATTGAATACTGAAAGTGATTTCGCCTTAGTTGAGCCTCTGGGTAATATGATCGAGAAAAACACTTTCGTAATTACACACACTTTCCAGGGACCAGGGACATACACCATCCGTTTTCAGGAGTTCAATAGAAATGATCTGACTCTGAACATGGATAACTCCGTGGACACTCCTTTTTATGTTGAAACGCAGATCACAATCGACCCATTTATCGGGGTAAATAATTCACCTGTTCTTACTATTCCTCCTGTGGATAATGGAGCGATTAATGTGAGATACATTCATAATCCAGGAGCTTTTGACCCAGACGGAGATAGCTTGGCTTACGAAATGGATGTTCCAAAGCAGGCATTCCAAAGACCAGTAAATAACTACAGAAGCCCAGCTTCTCCTGAATTTAGCTTCAACCAGGAAGATGGAAGTACGCCAGCTTTTCTTGTATTGGACCCAATCTTTGGAGATTTGATTTGGGATGCGCCAGGCACGGCTGGTCAGTTTAACGTAGCCTTTAGGATAAAGGAATATAGAAAGCTAAATGGAGTTTGGGAACAGATCGGATATGTGGTCCGTGATATGCAGATCATCATAGAGAATTCGGATAACAGAAGACCTGAACTGATACTGCCTCCAGATATTTGTGTGGAAGCAGGGACCCTAATAGAAGAGATCATACAAGGAACTGATCCGGATGGTGATCCCGTGAAAATTGAGGTATTCGGTGAGCCGATTGAGATCACTACATCTCCAGCTACCTATTTCCCTGAAAGCGAGTTTCAGCCATCCCCTACAGTTGTAAACTTTGAGTGGCAAACTGTGTGTAACCACGTAAGGGAAAGAGAATATGACGTCCGTGTGAGAATCACAGATCAACCAAGATCTGGCCCAAATCTAGTCGATGTCAAAACGTGGCGAATAAAAGTGATAGGTCCGCCTCCTGTATTTGATGATATCGAACAGCAGGCAGGTAGAAGTGTAGAATTGAACTGGGATCCATATGTCTGTGCTAATTCAGCCTCCGAAATGCAGATCTGGAGAAGAATTAATTCTGATCCTTATGAGCCAGATAGTTGTGAAACAGGAATTAGAGCTGGCTTTGAGTTGGTCGGAATTACCGACATGGAGACATTCAGTTTTGAAGATATTAATGGTGGAGAAGGCTTAGCACCAGGTAATACCTATTGCTACAGATTGGTCGCAGGTTATCCGGAGCCAAGATCTGGAGAAAGTGTGGTTTCCGATGAAATCTGTATCACCATTGATGTGGATGTGCCGATCATCACCAACGTAAGTATTGAAGAAACCGACACTGAAGATGGTGAGGTTTTCATTAAATGGACTCCTCCCTATGACATTGATCAAACTCAGTTCCCCGGTCCTTACCAGTATGAGCTATTGAGGAATGACGGTTTCACGGGAACAGAGGGAAGAACCTCGCTTGTGATCACATCTGACACCCTATTCACGGATACCGGTATCAACACAGAGGATCTTGTTTATAATTATCGAGTTGTACTTTACGATGGTGATACCAAAGTGGACACCTCTTCCAGTGCTTCCACAGTTAGATTGGAACCTTCTATCATCAATGAAGCAATCGAGCTGAATTGGACATTCGATGTACCATGGAATAATTCCATAGGTGAATTTGAGCATGAGGTTTATAGAAATAGAACTGACCCGGATGCTGCAGATGAGGATACCTTTGAAAAAATCGCTGATGTGGATGTGACCCAAAATGGGTTCACTTTCCTCGACGATGGTAGCTTCAATGGCATACCACTAGAAAAGGAAGTAGAGTATTGCTATTTCGTAATTACGAAGGGCGCTTATAATGTAGAAGGCCTTGAGTATCCACTGGAAAACAAATCCCAAATCATTTGTGCGAAGCCGGATGATGACAGACTACCGTGTCCACCTGTTTTGGTATTCGAAGGCCCAGAATGTGAGGCCTATCTATCTGAACAACCATGTAACATCAATACTTATGAGCATGACTTGAGCTGGACCCCTGATTTCTCAGGAGAATGCGATGACGAGTTAAGTGGGTATCGATTGTATTACACCAATCGAGGTCCAGAGAGTGAGTTTGAAATGATCGGTGAATTCACGGCTCAAGAACTTGATGCCACCATCTCTGACCTCACAACTTATCGTGCGTGTTATTATGTGACTGCTGTAGATAGATCAGGAAATGAGAGTGAGCCAAGCAATGTAGTTTGCGTGGAAAATTGCCCTAACTACGATTTGCCAAATGCATTTACGCCAAATGACGATGGAGTAAATGATACATTCCAAGCATTTGACAATCCATTCGCGCAGTGCCCAAGATTCGTTACAGGAGTTGAGATCTTTATTGTCAACAGATGGGGTGTTGAGGTATTCTCTTATAACAGCATTGAGTCCAATGAAAATGATATTTTCATCCGTTGGGATGGCACGGACAAGAATGGAAATAAGCTTCCAGCAGGAACCTATTTCTACTCCGGTACTGTTAGATTTGATGTACTAGATGAGTCGCAACAGCAGCAAACGCTGAAAGGAACGATTCAAATTCTGGAATGAAAAAACAGGCAGTAATCTTATTCGATGGAGTTTGTAATCTTTGCAATTCCTCTATCGACTTTATACTAAAGAGAGATCGTAATGATCTCTTTTTAGTTGGTCCTCTACAAGATAATACCGCCCGTGAGTTAGTAAGGAAATACAATATCCGAGAAGACTATTTAGATTCTCTGATATTGATCGAAGATGGCAAGGCCTATTTTAAAAGCACAGGAGCTCTACGTATTTCCAGACATCTCAGTGGTTTATGGCCAATTTTTTACCCTTTGATTATTATCCCAAGCGTCCTTAGAGATCCAATTTATGACTGGATTGCCAGGAATCGCTACAAGTGGTTTGGTCAGAAGTCTACCTGCCGTATTCCTACGGAGCAGGAAGCCGCCAAATTCATTTCCGGAAAAGAAATAGCCGTTTAGAAATTTTGGATTATCATCCAGTAAATGGGGAATCCCAGTGTGATATTGAATGGGAACGTTACCGCCAAAGCCATTGGTAGATATAACCCTGCATCTGCTTTAGGATTTGCCAACTGCATGGCTGCTGGTACTGCAATGTAGGATGCACTAGCTGCCAATATGGAAAATATAAATCTATCTCCCATTTCAGGTGCAATCCAACCACTCACGATAGCCACAAGACAACCATTGATCAATGGAATCAAGATGGCAAAGAGCAAAGCGAACTTACCATACTTGAAAAAGGCTTTAAGTTTCTTCCCACTGTTAATTCCCATATCCAATAGGAACACAGCAAGGAAGCCCTTAAAAATATCGGTCACGAAAGGTTTAATGCCTTCTGCCTGTTTCTCATCCGCAATAAGTCCAATTACCAAAGCACCAAGAATCAAGAGCACACTGCCATTGGTAAAGGCATGAACAATGATTTTTTTGATACCTCCTTTGGCCTTTTTCTTACTGTACTTATCCAGAAGAATAACTCCAGAAATAATGGCCGGTGCTTCCATTAATGCCATCACTGCCACCATATGCCCCCCAAAACTCACTCCTTGTAAATCCAGATATGAAGCTGCGGTCACAAATGTCACTGCGGAAATCGAACCATAGGCAGCAGCAATTGCAGCTGAATCAGCGGTATTAAGCTTTCTCTTTAGAATGAAAAAGGTATAAAAAGGAACGGCTGCAGACAGGAAAACTCCAAACAAGAGTGCCCAAAGAATACCTAGGTCAAAAGTCGAATGTGATAGCTCCTGACCGCCCTTGAAGCCAATGGATAGCATCAGGTAGAGCGCAATGAATTTGGAGCTTGTTGCGGGGATTTCCAGGTCACTCTTAAGCTTCACCGCAATT
>CAZLUY010000062.1:0-2333 GCA_964562785.1 uncultured Limnohabitans sp.
TCCTTTTTAAAAAATACCTCCACATAATTCCCACTGGATTGAAGGTAAACCAGATCATCCTCAATAAATTGATAAACCTCAGATCTGTTTTGACCTTGAAGTTCAATAGTTGATGGCCTTGAGCTTAGGTGATTTGTATTCTGATTTTGGATCAAAGATTCATGTTGGGCCTGGAAGTACCTCCAAAAAAGAACGAGTAGTAAGGGAAGAGCTCCAATCGCAAAAGAAAGAATTACAAAATCATCAAAATTAGATTCCCAGGTAGAGGTTTTATTTATGTAGGTAATGAAGTACTGAAAGCAGATTGCATCCACCAACATGAAATTCACAAAGAGGGCTAATGTCTCCGAAAGAAGGTTGGCCCTCCGCTTTCTGAGCAAGAATGAAATGCCCAGTTTGATTGGGAAATAGGTTACGAAGATGATCACTCCATAACCTAAAAGGAGTTGAGTCTTATACAGAAAATTATCTTCATAAGTACCAAATGGTTGGAAGACATAAATGAAGGTTCCCACAAAGACTCCTAAAAAGGCTGCCTCAATGGCTTGACCTTTGATTGATTGCTTTGGGATCTCCTTTGTAAAAACCTCTAGTATTCGACTCAATTTTCTCTGGAAATAATCTGGTACAAATCCGAATTCAAAAATATTGGATTTGACTTCACGAGCCAGAAAAATTCAAATTATTGCCTTGCTTCTATGGCGTCCTTCAATATTAAAAAGGGCTCAGGCCTGATCTGTAAAGGCCCCTTTAGTGGTTGGCTCATAATGAGCATAAAGTAGATTATGGTTGCGATGAAACCACTGTATAAGGCAAGAAAAAGCATTTTTATCCTATCCGGCTTATAAACTCCATATAGAATATTAATCACTACGAGTCCTACCAAAACAATATAAAAGACATAATGCCCATCGTTATTGGTTTGGTAGATTCTGACTTGCATATAATCAGATAGACCATCCAGGTCAGAATATAAATCTCTTAATAAATATTCCTGCTTCTTATTCTTCGGTACAAGATCATGCACCTTTTGGTAGATACTTCTAAACTCTCTCATCGCCGCGGCTTCAAAAGGACTTTTATCATCAGAAACCCAACCCTCTTCTACTACTGAATCTACATAGGCCAGAATGTCCTTGTTAATTTCTTTGGCCTCAGGAGAATTGTACTCTCTTAGGTCCATATACATATCCACTAATTGGGAAGCCTCGGATATTAGAGAATCCTTTATTTGGTAATATAGAACCCGGTCGTTGGCAAAGGTGAAGGACAGAATCAAAGCTAAAAGACCCGCCGAAGTTCTAAACAAAACCCTCCCTGCACGCTCATGCTCTTTTGTTAGAGAAGGAGAAATAAAGCGATACGCTCCCACATATATGCCAAGACTCAAAAGGACAACCATGGATACAAATATGGGCATCCCAATTGCTAGCGGAATTCCAAATAAGAAATTGAATAACTCCATATACTTTGAGCCTTTTGAGCGATTAAGCTTTATTTATTCTTTGCAAAAAATAAAGACATCTAAGCTTTAAAACAAAAAACCCTGAAGTGGGAGACTTCAGGGTTTTTCTATTTTAACCTTATTCTACTAGTACTCTATTCTCCCATTAATAGTGCTCTCTCCTTTGCCGTCCAGTGAATTGAAAGATCCTTTAACAGTACCAAATCCAGAAGCTCCATCAAACTTACCTGTGCCTCCAACAATTTCTACTTGAGCTTCGAAATAGGAAATAGGTGAATTCTCACTTGGAGTGACCACATTCTCAATGTTTTTAAACCATACTGAATTACCTCTCCCATCAGTAGTTATCGAACTCACTTCATCAGGGATAATAGTAGGGTCCAGGCCTAATTCATATTGAATAATATCTGAATAAAATTGGGTTACTGGAGCGCCGACAGTTTTCGGGCCCTGCTCGGTAAATTCAAGTTTCTGATTCAATAGGGTTGTTGCTTTACCCATATGAGTAGAATTACCCTTTCCAATGCCTGGGAAAAACAAGGCGAAATCTTCAGGAGAAGTAATTGGGTTACCAAAAGGGTCTCGAGGATCTAGTTGATTATAGAATCGTTCGAAATAAGCGCGAGATTTAGCTTCACCTTTTCGAAGGTTTTCTCCTCCTTCTTCCTCTTCATTTAATTCAATTGAAGCCTCAATTTGATCGGGTTCTAATAAAGGCTCAGTTTCAGAAACACAAGCACCAACAAGGGCAATTAATAACCCAAATGCGCCTATTCTTTGAATTTGTAAGAGTCTTTTCATATTCTATTTTTTTAAGTTTCTTTCGTCTCTTTCTTGCAGTAATCTATGCTAAAGAACTGATAATCAA
>CAZLUY010000063.1:0-14724 GCA_964562785.1 uncultured Limnohabitans sp.
AAAGCCAAATACCCTATATGGGATCTTGTAGATCAAGGTGCTTTTGAAGGGCTGACTCGAGATGGGAATCCAATTACCAAAAGCTTTGATGGTAACATGGATGACCTGCTCCAAACCGTACAATCACCACCAACTCAATTAGCTGAAAATGACTAAAGCTTTTATGAACTCAGGGTATGTGTTTGCCCTAATTGTTTTTTGCCTTCTTTGGAGTTGTACCTCCAAAACCGAAGAGGTTATCACAGATGACACCACACCTTCCAAAGGTATTTCAATCCAAGGACGATCTATCTTGGTTGATTCCAAGCCTTATATAATTAAAGGCATTTGTTTCAATCCTGTTCCTAAAGGCTCGGAACAAAGGTCACTTGAAAACCTCGATGAGGATATTGCTTTGCTCAAAGAAGCTGGGATAAACACCATCCGGGTTTACTCCCCTATTGTTGAAGAAGGTGTATTAGATCAATTGGCTGATGCTGGCATCATGGTAGTGATAGGTTTTGGATACAATCAGGGTGGCAACTATGATATACTTTCCGGCACCTATGCTGACTATGTGAAAAAATATCAGGGTCATCCAGCCATTCTGATGTGGGAGTTGGGTAACGAATACAACTATCACCCTGAATGGTTCGATGGCGATATGAAAAACTGGTATCAAGCCATGAACGATGCCGCGAAGAACATCCACCAACTGGACCCAAGCACTCCGGTAACTACTGCACACGGAGAGCTACCCGATTCTCTTGCATTAGCAATGGGAAAGGATATTGATATCTGGGGCATGAACGTCTATCGCTGGGATGACCCAACAGAGATTTTTGATCAATGGGAAGCTATCAGTGACAAACCCATGTATTTATCCGAAGCGGGCGGAGATAGCTATATGACTATTACCAAGCTAGGTTATGAGGAAGGAGAAAATCAAAAAGCTCAGGCGGATGCCAATGAGAACATTCTTAAATCTGTCTTTGCTAATCTGGAAATCTCAGCTGGAGTCACCCTATTTGCATATAGCGATGAACTGTGGAAAGCAGGAAATCCAGATCAACTTGATCAGGGAGGATGGGCGCCCAATAGCAGCGGAGTCCCTTATGATGGTTCCCCAAATGAGGAATATTGGGGCATCGTGGAGGTAGATCGAAACAAGAAAATGACCTTCGATGTGGTCAAAAAATATTATACTGAGAATTGATCTCAGCACCAACCTCTGGCCCGATAAGCGGTCCGGCAATTAACCAAACCCAAAATGTCTAAATTCAAAACGGCACCAGAAGACATTGTCCCCTTTGTGCAAAAATTTGCCTTTGGAGCAGGTAATCTGGCCAATCAATTATTCCCTGCAGCGCTGGGAGCATTCATGTACTACCTGGTGGTAGCCTTTAAAATGGATCCACTAGATGCTGCACTTTTGACCTCAATCCCAAGAGTCCTCGATGCGATTACGGATCCTATCATGGGTTATATCACTGATAATACTCGATCAAAATGGGGCCGAAGAAAGCCTTACATTATGTTGGGTGCATTTATCACTGGAATCAGTTTCATGATCATGTGGCAGTTGAACCCTGAAGATTCTTCCACATTCCATTTCTGGTACATTCTCGTGATGTCTTTCGTTTTTTACATTGGCTATACGATTTTCGCCACCCCACTGATTGGTCTCGGCTATGAGATGACATCGGATTACAATGAGCGAACCAGGCTCATGGCCTCTTCACAAATTATTGGTCAAATCGCATGGATGATTGCACCATGGCTTTGGTGGGTAATTGCACAGCCAGACATCTTCGCTACCCAAACCGAAGGTGTAAGAGTTGTAGCCATTTATACAGGCATAATCTGTTTGGTTTTAGCAGTTTTGCCAGCCATCATTTGTAAAGAAATAGACCAAACAAATCTCGAAGGGCAATCAGACCTTTCCTTCTCTGCGCTTAATGAAAACCTGAAAAAGTTATTCAAAGGAATGAAGCAAATCCTTTCTAATATGGAATTTTTAAGGGTTTGTGGAGCAACATTTTTGGTGTACAATGGATTTCAAATTATTGCACAATTCTCCTTGTTCATTATCGTATACTATATGTTTAATGGAGACTATGGTGCTGCTGGTCAGTGGCCGGCTTGGTATAATACCCTTGCCGCTGGCTCTACCATATTTATTGTAATCCCGATCATCACCAAAATGTCTGAGAAATGGGGAAAGAAGAATGCCTTTCTTATTTCAACTTCCATTTCTGTCATCGGTTACGGCATGAAGTGGTGGGGTTTCAATCCAGATATTGTTTGGCTCATGTTTATCCAAATTCCATTTATGTCCTTTGGTATCGGTGGGCTCTTCACCTTGATGATGAGTATGACTGCTGATCTTTGCGATATGGATGAGCTGAATAATGGTATGCCTAGAAAAGAAGGAACCTTTGGAGCGGTTTACTGGCTAATGGTAAAAATTGGCTACGCGATAGCTTTAGGTCTTTCTGGGGTGATTTTGAAAGTGGTAGGATGGGATCAGAATGCTGCAACTCAAACAATGGAAACTCTAACAAACCTTAGAATAGCTGATGTCCTTGTTCCAATGATCACAGCAGTCTTGGCTATTATTGTAATGTGGAACTATGGAGTTTCAGAGGAAAAGGCTAATGAAATACGAGAACAACTCGTAGCCAGGCGAGGAAAGTTATAAAAGAGAAAAGGCCCTTAACGGGCCTTTTCTCTTGTGTTTCATTTTTCTTCTTACCAGATCAATACTTCATCAGCTGTTCTTCTTTCATTGTCTCTGAAGAGATTGAAAATCACGGTGAACTCATGGGTATTGCCTGGCAATAAGTAGCTGTTGGCAATCGGGAACTCATACACATAGCCTAAGCGGAACTTGCTCAGCAGGAATCCAGCCTGCAAGTTATGTGCATAGTCTAGTCTAGAGCCAAAGCCCACCCAAAGTCTATCCATCATCAAGGCCTTCACATTCAACTCTACATTGTCTTCCAGGTCCTTCTGGATTCGATAGAAGCCATTCACAATCACTGCAAAGTTTGGAGATAAGGACTCTCTATAGCCTGCTTGGAATATTGAGCTCGCTGGATAGCCATCCATAAACTCATCGCCTGACATGATCTGCCCTCCATTCACTCTCTGCATCCCGTAAGAGAAGTAGTATTTCGCATGCGTCAAGGCAATCCCCAGGTTAAAGTCTATGATCTGCATATCACTGAAGGTACCCAGGTATTGAGATAAGGTACCATCATTCATGTCCTCGGTGGTCAGCTCATTACCATCCAATCTGATGCTTTGGTAGTTCACTCCTACGCCCAATCTCAGGTTATGGCGTTCCGTCAATCGGATTCTGCTTGCATAGCCCACCATCAGCTCTGACTCTCGGAAGGCTCCATAGGTGTCCTGTCTAAAATTGATGGACATCGCATTCTTGCCCATCAAGGCTGGATCCTCATTGCCTCCCAATTCTCCGAAGTCCAGTTCCCCGCTGATAAAGTAGGTTCTCGGTGCTCCCTCTACGCCTGACCATTGGTTTCTTACAAAGGCTCTAATCGTACTGCCCTCATAGCCTGTCAATCCTGGGTTATAGTAACTCTGGAAGTGACTAAACTGACTAATGAACTTCCTCGTCTGAGCCTGACCCTGCATCACCGATGCAGTGGCCAGTATCATTCCTGTTAAACATATTTTGATTAATCGACTCATAAAATTCATTGTCAAATTTGGCTATCTAATCCTGCTGTTGTTCTGCTGCTAAATCCCATCATTGTCTCAATAAATTTAGCATTCCTCTTCGTAGTTCTCCGGTCTCTTCTACCTCGATTACAAACAAGTAGCTGCCTACTGGCTGTGCTTTTCCATCGAAGGTACCATCCCAGCGTACATCCGGATCCTCGGTGTAGAACAATCGGTTATTGCCCATATCGAAGACAGATATCTTCACACCCTCGTAGTATCTCAAGTCTGGAATACCCCAGGTGTCATTCACTCCATCGTTGTTCGGTGTAAAGGTGTTAGGAACATCCAGTTGATCCAATGGTGTTCGTTGCCGCTCTATTTGGAAATTCCTATCCAGAACATTTCCAGCTCGATCTACAACTCTTAACTGGATTGTGAAATTCGTTCTACCCGGTTCCTGTTCTGCGCTACTCCAGAATAAGATTCCATCGATCACTTCAAAGAAGTTATTATCAAGAGTTCCTTCTGGCAAATTCAACTCGTGGATATCATCTGCTGGATCAATCACCGTAAAGGCTCCCACCTCCTGGAAGAACTGATCCGGATCAGCTACGAAGCTGCTCGAGCTTAAGGTAACATCCAGTGGTGCTGGCTTCGGTAGTACCGTGATCTTCAAGATTGGCTTCAGGTCCAATGCATTGAACAAACCATCCGGTAGCATAGCCTCTCCAGCATAGTTGCTCACGCCAGCTATCAGTGGGTTATAGCCACCCAAATCCCAATTGACTAGAGCATTGATAAAGGCTCCCATACCTGTGATCGCAATTACTTCATCCTCGAGTGGTAAGTCCTCTTCAGCTGTTCCCCATGGCACTTCTATGCTTTGTGCCACAAACTCTACCACGGACCGCTCTTCTAAGTAATCCGGAATGCCATTTTCACTTTCATCGATAAAGTCGGTTTCATCTTCTGGATCTGTACCGTCTCGCTCTTCTCGATAATCAGGCACACCATCACCATCAGAATCTAGATAATCATTGGGATCAGTCGGGTCGGTTCCCTCTTCTTCCTCAACATAATCCGGCACACCGTCTCCGTCGCTGTCTTTGAAGTCATCTGGATCAGTCGGATCAGTACCATCCTCTTCTTCTACATCATCCGGAACGCCGTCTCCATCCGAATCATTCGTGATGATCTCGAACTCGGCCCCAGTGAAAATAATCGTATAGTTGGCTCCTGCATCCAGATCACCCTGAAGAATTTCATAGGTCCCAACAGCTTCTCCAGCCTCTCGGCTCAAAGCTCCAGTAAATACTGACTCATCATCTCCTTCGCCTAGCCCTGTAACTGCAAAGGTCAATACAGGATCAGCTTCACCAAATAGCTTACTCTGCCCTTCATCAGCCATAACCATCAGCTCGGCTGGTGTAATGGTCAATTCAGCCATCAGAATAAGATCATTGAAGTTTGATCCGCTTATCGTAGCGATGGCTTGCTGAGTACCAACATTCGTTCGGGTATTGTTGGTATAGCTCACGCTAGTTCCCGCTGGAAGCGTTCCGATAATCTCGATACTCTTCTCCATGCCATCGAAGACAAAACTTCCACCCTCAAACGTTATTCCGTTAATCGTGGCAGGCGTGACCTCAAGATTTGCTTTCAACTCAAGGGTTACATAATTCGATCCAGAGATCGTAGCTGTAGCCTGCTGAAGCCCTACAAGCGTTCTGGAATTATTTGCATAAACGACGCTGGTACCGGCCGGAAGTGCACCCGTAATCTCGATACTCTTTTCAGTCTCATCAAACACGAAGCTTCCATCCTCAAAGGTAACTCCGGTGATGGTTGCCGGAGTAATGGTCAAATCCGCCATCAGCACCAGATCAGTGAAGTTTGATCCGCTAATCGTGGCTGTAGCTTCTTGAGTACCCACATCCGTTCTAGTATTATTCGAATAGGTCACGCTTGTGCCCGCTGGAAGTGTTCCTGAAATTTCAATGGATTTCTCCATACCATCGAAGACAAAACTTCCATCCTCAAAGGTAATTCCAGTAATCTCAGATGGAGTAATTGTCAGATCCGCCGTGAGAACCAGATCAATATAGTTCGATCCGCTTATCGTAGCGGTAGCTTCCTGCATACCCACATCCGTTCGGGTATTATTCGCATAAGTCACGCTTGTGCCCGCTGGAAGTGTTCCTGAAATTTCAATGGATTTCTCCATGCCATCGAAGACAAAACTTCCATCCTCAAAGGTAATTCCGGTAATGGCGGCAGGCGTGACCTCAAGATTTGCTTTTAACTCAAGTGTCACATAATTCGATCCAGAGATCGTGGCAGTAGCCTGCTGAAGTCCTGCATCCGTTCTGGTATTATTTGCATAAACGACGTTAGTGCCAGCTGGAAGTGCACCCGTAATCTCGATACTCTTCTCTGTCTCATCATACACGAAGCTTACATCCTCAAATGTAACTCCGGTGATGGTTGCCGTAGTAATGGTTAAATCTGCCATCAGCACCAGATCATTGAAGTTTGATCCGCTTATCGTAGCGGTCGCTTGCTGAGTACCCACATTTGTCCTTGTGTTATTGGTGTAAACTACCGACGCACCTGCTGGCAATGTACCCGTTATCTCAATAGACTTCTGAGTGCCATCGAAGACGATACTTCGATCATCAAAGGTGATGCCTGCAATTTCCCCTGGGGCCACTACCAGATCTCCATTCACGAATCCTATCTCATAGTTATCTGCAGTCAATCCGCTTGGTGCTATCTCATCCACATAGGTTCCAACATCCGCGGTAGTACTTGCATCAATTCCACTTACGGAGGTCAATACAAGTCCTCCACTAAGCACGGCTTCACTCTCTCCGTTGACAAAGCCAGCATAGGTAATCCTGCCCATATCCAGTGTAAGTACCGTTCCAAATGCTTTAGACTGACTTAAAGCAGTTACTGTCAATGGAGCTTTGGTCACTTCCAAATCACCCTTCACATAGCTAATCTCATAATTATCTGAAGTCAATCCACTTGGGGCTATCTCGTCCGCATACACAGCTACATCTGCTGTCAGATTTGCATCCACTCCAGTCCCCGACGATAAGATGAGACTTCCACCAAGAACTCCCTCGTTTTCACCATTCAGGAATCCACTGTAAGTCACCTCATCAGTATCCAAAGTAATCGTGGATCCATAAACCTTAGATTGAGTCAACGCTGTTACTGTCAATGTAGCTTTGGTCACTTCCAAATCACCCTTCACATAGCTGATCTCATAATTATCTGAGGTCAATCCACTAGGAGCTATCTCATCCACATAAACTGCTGCATCTGCTGTTAGACCAGCATCCACTCCAGTCTCCGACGATAAGATGAGACCTCCACCAAGAACTCCCTCGTTTTCACCATTCAGGAATCCACTGTAAGTCACCTCATCAGTATCCAAAGTGATGGTTGATCCATAAACTTTAAATTGAGTCAACGCTGTTACTGTCAATGGAGCTTTGGTCACTTCCAAATCACCCTTCACAAAGCTGATCTCATAATTATCAGACGCCAGACCACTTGGGGCAATCTCGTCTGCATAAACTGCCACATCTGCCGTCAGGCTTGCATCCACTCCAGTCTCCGACGATAAGATCAGAAGTCCGGTCAGATCTCCCGCATCTTCCCCATTCACAAAACCGGAGAAGTCCACCGCATCACCAGCTAAGGTTAGCGAGCTACCATAAACTTTCGACTGTTTCTGTGCAGTAATAGAAAGTGGAGCTTTGTTTATCGTCAACACGATATCCTTTTCAGCAGCTGTAAAGGAACCATTAGCAGCTTGGGATGCTCTGATATTCACCGTTCCTGCTTTCAAAAGGGTCACCGTCTGGTTATTTGCTCCTGATAACGTAACAGAACCTGTTCCTCCTGGCTGAATGGAATAAGTAATCGTCCCTGTGGAAGTCGAAGTAGCATTCAGATCGAAGTCCGTATCTCCATAGGTCTTAGATAGATCTTCAAAGGTGATTTCTGCCGCATCCACACCCAAAAGAATACTTACCGTATTGGCGACCTGGTTCGCCACCGCTAGGTCCTGATTTCCATCTCCATTGAAATCACCTACCGATACGGAGTTTGGAGTTCGACCAATCCCGAAATCCGTTTTGGCTCCGAAGCCGCCTACTCCGTCGCCTAATAAGATGCTTACATTATCGGAGCTTAGGTTAGCCACCGCAAGGTCCTGATTTCCATCTCCATTGAAATCACCAATCGAAACGGAGTATGGAGTTCCACCAACCCCGAAATCGGTTTTGGCCCCGAAGCCGCCTAATCCGTCGCCTAAAAGTACACTTACATTATCGGAGCTAAAGTTAGCCACCGCAAGGTCCTGATTTCCATCTCCATTGAAATCACCGATCGATACATAGTTTGGATTTAAACCAGTCCCGAAATCGGTTTTGGCACCGAAGCCACCTAATCCGTCGCCTAATAAGATGCTCACATTATTGAAGTTAGCCACCACAAAGTCCTGATTTCCATCTCCATTGAAATCACCGAGGGATAAGGAAGAGGGAATTGAACCAGCCCCGAAATCGGTTTTGGCCCCGAAACCACCCATTCCATCCCCCAGAAGAACACTTACATCTTCGGAGGTAATATTAACTACCGCAAGGTCCTGATTTCCATCTCCATTAAAATCACCTACCGATACGGAGATTGGATCTAAACCAGTCCCGAAATCGGTTTGGGCTCCGAAGCCACCCACTCCGTCGCCTAAAAAGATGCTTACATTATCGGAGACCCTGTTAACTACCGCAAGATCCTGATTTCCATCTCCATTGAAATCCCCGACAGTTACGTTCGTTGGACCGGAATCAGTCCCAAAATCAGTTTTATTCCCAAACTTTCCATCACTCATGACTGGATCAGTAATGGTTAGTGCAAAGGTCGTCGTAGCCGTGACCCCATCACTGTTTGCTGCTTGTACGGTGATAGTATAGCTACCCGCCTGTTTGGCATTCGTCAGGGAGACAATACCAGTAGTAGGGTCTACCGTAAGTATACCAGAGAAATTAGTAGCATTAGTACCACTCGCGTATGCCGTGATCGAAGCGGTATTGGTTGGTGGTGCTGATGGAGAAAGTGTCGCGTTTTCACCTGTGACCACATTAAGATCAGCATAGGTACCTATGGTCGGAATTGGGGCAAAATCATCATTCTCGATAAATCCAAATACATCCCCACCTGTATAGCCCGCATTTAATACGGTTGCAACTATTAATTTAAAACTCTCATCCGACTCGATCTCAGTATCACCATTAACTTTGACAGTAATAGATTTTTCAATCTCTTCAGGAGCAAAGGTTAACAGGGTTCTGCCAAGTTCCAAATAGTCTCCAGGGGCAATCGCAGTACCGGGGCTAGTTCCTAATGTCACGTTCACCTCTTTATCTGTCGGATTAGATAATTTAGCTATGAAATTAAAATCGGTTGTTCCCGAATTCCCTTCAGGCATCCGAACATCATCAATAGTCAGTATAGGAAGCCCATCGTCATTAGTAATTTGTCCAAATCCTTGATTATCTGAAATGACCACATCAGTTCCAGTTGGATTACTAAGATTGAGGAAGAGGAATTCGTTAGATTCATTTATGATATCTCCAAACACTTCCACATCAACAGTTTTGCTGGTTTCTCCCGCTAGAAATGACAGTGTGGATGTGGGTATAGCCTTATAATCAGTTCCCGCTCTCGCGGACGAATTGGATGTAACGTAATCTACAGTAGCACCACCAGCTGGAGACGGAGCACTCAAGGATACTGTAAAACGTAGATTTGTGCTACCTGCGTCCCCTTCTAGGACTGAGGTATTATTCACAGAGATCCCTATGTTATCATCATTCAAAATGGTAACTGTAGCAACATCTGTAATATCTACATCTCCACCATCCACAGTACTAGTTACTAGGTTACTCATGGATATATTAACCGTTTCATCCGCCTCAGCTACAGCATCCGCTGTAGGAGTAATGGTAAAGGTCTGTGTCTCTCCTGCTGTTCCTGCAAAGGTTAAGGTATGACTTGTAACGGCGGAATAATCACTATCAGCAGTAGTTGCTGTTCCATCGGCCGTACTTACATCAACGGAGAACCCTCCATCCACAGCATTATCCAAAGTCGCTGTCACTGTAATAGCTCCATCATCCTCATTTCCGCTGACATCAGCGATAGTGACAGTAGCCTTATCATCATTATTAATCGATAAGGTTGCTCCATCTGTAATATCTATATCACCTGAAGCTACCGTACCCGATGTAAGGCTACTCATGGAAATATTTACGGTCTCATCTGCCTCGACTTTGGTATCTCCGCCAAGTGTTATTTCAAAGGTTTTTGTTTCTCCTGCCGTTCCGGCAAAAGCCAAAGTCTGCGAACTCACAGCAGTATAATCACTATCAACAGTAGTAGCCGTACCATCGGCTGTACTTACACCCACGTCAAATCCGCCATCTACCGCTTTATCTAGAGCCATTGTAATCGTAGCAGTACCTGAATCCTCATTAACTGCTACATCGGCTATAGTTACGGTAGCCTGATCATCATCGATAATCTGCACTTCCACAGACTTGTTCACTCCTATTGTCGCACTGCTCGCACTCACGATTGTTGCAGTAAAAGATTCATCTGCTTCCACGATTTCATCAGGGATACGAGTAACGGAAATAAAACCTGTTGTACTTCCAGAAAGAATAGAAATAGCAGCCGAACTTCCAATGAAGTCTATACCATTCACAGCACTTCCTGTGTAAGCTATGAGAACAGTTTCATTTGCCGTAGCCGCTGAACTAAGGGTTGCCGTTAGGGTTGCTGTACCTCCATTTTCATTGATGGAATTTGTGGATGTAGATAAGACTACGGTCGGAATACTTGTTTTCTGCACCTGGTCATCCACTTCTGCTCCTTGATTTCCAGAGCCATCAGTCAAAACCACAGTCAGAGTCACTGTACCATCCCCCAATCCACTTAGATCTATCCCTGTGATTTGATCGGTGGCAGTTACGATGGTACCTGTGCCATTTACGGCAGTACCTCCACCAGTACTGGTAAACTCATAATCATAGGTTGCACCTACTTCAGCCGCTGCGAAAGTAAAGCTGGTATTTGATGCAGAAGTCGAACTGATTGGATCCTGGTCAATTTCGACCGAATACCCAGAGGGGCTTTCAAAATCTGAGCAGAATTGAATATTATCTGCCGCTACATACACGAATGAAGTGACTTCAATTTCTAATCGATCCACAAAAACCCCACTATAATCTGCCGCTCCATCCGTCATGAAATCCAATGTAAAGAAGCCATTATTACCATTAGATGTGGCGGTAGGGAATCCAGAATTTCTGGTTATGGTGTAAAGAGGAGTCGCATTGCCCGTTTCATAGCCTTTAATCGTGATTGCTCCATCATTTGTAGGAGTCGCACCACCAACAGTTGAGGACAGGTAAAAATCAATTTTCTTAAACCTAACTGCCTCGGAAGTAGAGTTTATGGTGTAAGCTCCAACACCGCTATTTTCTATGAATTCGTTAGAAGATCCTGCTCCAAAACCAAATTGAGATTTCACAGCCCAATTTCCAGAAAGGGTGAAGTTTTTACCATTTGAAGTGAAGGAAGTCTCCCCACCGGCTAAAGATTCGAAGGTCTCTATAAAACATGACCCCACGAGGTGTACCTGTCCACCAGTAAAATCAAAAGGCGGAGTATTTCCTAAACCATCGGCAATATCTGACGCAGACTTTAGGTTTACTTTAAGTGTTCCTTCACCGCTGATGCCTGTCACAGCGATGATATAATTCGAAGCGGATCCGGAGATATTAGTAATGGTCCCAGTAGCAGTACCTGTAGTTATTAATTCGAAGTCATCCTGAGAAACATTCACTGCATCTTCATCAAAAATAACCTCAAAATTTACAGCAGCTGAAGTTGAAACAGGATTACCTACCAGGTCAATACTCTGAATAGCCGGAGCTTGGGTATCTGTAGGGCCAGTCGCCTCACAGAAATTGAAGTTATCTATTGCAAGCTCGAGGAAACCACCAGATATGGTGAATACTAGTTCATCTACATTGATATTTCTATAGTTTGCAGCACCGTCACTGGCAAAATCGAGGGTAAAGAATCCATTGTTTGTAGATGTTGTGGTTGGAAAACCAGAATTCTTAGTAATCGTATACTGGCTTATCCCACCATTTTTTCCCTCTATAGAAATAGTGCCCGTAGCTGTCGGGTTATTTCCACTAAGATCCGAGAGAAAAATATCCACCGTTTTCATAGTGAAGTCCTCTGAATTAGTTATTGAGAATGACCCTGCTGTATTATTATTTTTTACATAACCCGAGGATGGTCCAGCCCCAAAACCAGATCGTTTTTCAATCTCTAATCCAGTACCCAGATTAAACGTCTTACCATTATCACTAAAGGTATTGGATGCATCGGTTTCAGTTTCAAAAGTCTCAACAAAACAAGGCCCTACAAAATGTAATTGGCCAGATATAAATGCTGGTGTCCCTGTATTTCCATTGGTATTGCCAATATTAGTTCCTGCTTTCAAATCCAGTCTTACCGTACCGTCACCTGCCAGATTATTTACTGCAACAGTATAAGAGGAACCAGTACCACTCACTGTACCTATGGTGCCAGATGTTCCAGCTGTAGTCAACTGAAAATCATCTGAAGAAACATTAACTGCATCCTTAGAGAAGGTGACAGCATAAGTCACTGAGGCAGCGGTAGTCGATGGACTACCGATCAATGAAATATCGGTGACTACAGGTGGGTCAGTCAATCCAACATTTATAGGGGGACCAAATGAGAAATTATCAATGAGTACATAAAGATCGGCGCCCTCTATTCGAATTTCATCTACATCATTAAAGTCAGCATTGGTTGCAAAGCTCTTAGCACCGGATGTTCGACTATCAAAATTAACATTAACAGTAGCTCCTACCTGAACACCATTATTGAATGCCTTGACAGTACCAGAAGCCGAACATACGTTACAACCATTTTGTAACCAGATATTTAAAAGTTGAAAATCAGAATTATCAGTCTTCGTAATTTTCCAACCGGTCACACCGCCAACATCCAAATTGTTATCATCAAGGGCACGGCTACCACTAAACCCCTGATCTGAAGAACTTACCCAAGCCAAGCTATTGGAACCAGAAAAAATCTGAAAAGTAATTCCTGAGTTAGTGTAGGTATCACTTCCATTTAAAGAATTCGCAGTGGGTGTAGTGATTTCATCAAAAGTCACCGTCGTTTGACCACTGCTATAATGTATAGCTGCAAAAACAAAAAATATTGAAACTGTAAAAGCAATAAATGACCGAAACATCGACGGGTTTATTTAAGTGAAAACTTTAAACTGAACTATTTGGCCTGATCAATTTCTAGAAGGAAAAACCCCAAACAAACAAATTATATAATTGAGTCCTAAAACAGGATTCGTGATATCCACAGGTATTCCGCCACCGGTACTTCCTATGGCACTTGCAAAGAGGGCAGAACTCCCTGAGGAGGTGTAGGCATTCACAGGCCTAGCTGCAGCGCCCCGCTCCACTTCGACTTGTGGTGATCCAAAGACGTTTCCCTGAGGACTCCGTTGATCTGCGGGAGAAGAACTTGCATTTAATGGATGACTATGAGAAGGGAGGTTAGGCGTCAGTACATTTAATTGGTTTCTTCCACTTTTTTCGCCTAATCTAACGCTACTTAACCCAGATCCATTTCCATTTCCTACAGCCACCCTACCTCTTAAGTCAGGTAAGGCAAATGTGGTACGACCATCTCCACCGTAAATCGTTCCTATAATTGAAAATAAAGCCTCGTTGCTTGTAATAGCCAATAATTGACCCTCGCATAAAGCCCAAGATCGCGGGGCAAAGTTCCCTCCAAATAGTCTTACTTCTCCAATCATTCCTTCCATGATTCCTATATAAATTTTAATATTCTTTTATGATCTACTTGGAAATACCCCTCGCAAAGCGATGATATAATTAAGACCTAAAAAAGGATTTCGAATGTTAAGAGCTTGATTCCCGCCGTTCGGTAAAACTGAATCAGCAGCCAATTGTACATTAGGCGTGGACCCATACATATCCACAGCCTGAGGTGTAGCTCCCCGCTCTACCTCTGTTTGAGCCACTGCGGGCAATTGTCCATTAGGGTCAGGACTAGAACCTATACTGCTTGTGCCAGAGAGGGAATGTGTATGTGATGGAATTTCCTGTACGGTTAAAGCATGTGTTTCAGCACCACCTTTAGCACCCTGTCTGTAGTCTGGTAATCCTGGACCTAACCCGGGAGACACCGGAAAACGACCACGGAAGTCGGGAAGAGCAAAAGTCGTTCGCCCATCCCCCCCATAGGTAGTTCCTAATAAACTATATAGGGCTTGATTTGTATTAATAGGCAAAATTTGCCCATCGCAAAGTGCCCATCCGCTTGGGGCAAAAGTTCCAGCAAATAGTCTGATTTCGGCGAGTGTTGGTTCCATAATTATTTAATAGTGATGAAAAATTAGCTTCTAGACGGAAAGGTTCCCACAAGACAAATGATGTAATAAACCGCCAAAACAGGATTTTGAACATTAAAACCTTGCCCTCCACCTGAATTTCCAATAGACGCAGTTGACATCTGAACAACATTAGTATTTGGTCCATATGCATCCACGGGTACTGCAGTGGCCCCACGCTCAACTTGAGTACCGGCTTTCGAAAGGAATAACCCTGTAGGATTGTTAGTCTCACCATCTGTACTACTGGCGCGAAATGGGTGACGATGTGCTGGTAAGTTAGCTGTGGTCAGGGATACTGTAGTTCGGCCCTTTCTTTCACCTAACCTAGTGTTTGGCAACCCTGGTCCATTCCCATGTTGAATGGCTCCACGACCTCGAAGATCAGGTAGCGCCATTGTGGTTCTCCCATCACCACCATAAATGGTACCTATAATGCTGAAAAGTGCCGTATTTTGGGCTATGGGTAAAAGTTGCCCTTCACAAAAAGCCCA
>CAZLUY010000064.1:0-8152 GCA_964562785.1 uncultured Limnohabitans sp.
CGGAAAGGGAAAATGCCAAGGTTCTTCTCCAGGAAATGGCAGCATATGCGGAGACTTCAGTATGTAGAAGAAAGTTCATCCTCAATTACTTCGGTGAGAAAATGGAGAAGGATTGTGGCTACTGCGATAACTGTAAACGTAGCAGGGACACCTTCGATGGAGAGGAGTATTTACAGATTGCTTTAGAAGCAGTAAAAGAGTGCAATGAAAGATTTGGCCTATCTCATATTGTCCAAGTAATAAGAGGTGAAGAAGACGAATATGTCTCCAGCTATAAGCACAACAAATTGCCAGTTTACGGAAGAGGTAAAGACGAAAGTGCAAAGCTTTGGACTTCCATTATCAGACAGGCAATGATCAGAGGCTATCTGGAAAAGGATATTGAGAATTATGGGCTTTTAAAATTGACTCCAGATGGAACAGAATTTCTAGAAAACCCAGTTTCAGTGGCCCTATATGCTGATCAGGATTTTGAGAAAATGGAGGAGGAAGAAGTTGCTTCCGAAGCAGATACTAGTGATAAGATAGGGTATGACGAGGATCTTTTTGACCTACTCAAAAAAGAGCGGAAAAGAGTGGCCAAAACAAAAGGTCTACCTCCCTATGTAATCTTCCAGGACCCCTCTTTAGAGGAGATGGCTACATTATATCCTACCAAACGAGAAGAATTGGCTCAAATCAATGGAGTAGGTATGGGAAAAGTCGCTAAATTCGGAGCGTCTTTTCTAAAGCTTATAGCCAAATATGTAGAAGAAAATGACATTGAAACGGCTTCCGACGTAGTGGTCAAAAGCTCTGGAAGTCGATCAAAACTTAAAATATCGATCATACAGCAGGTAGATCGAAAAATTGATTTAGAGGAAATCGCTGAAAATCTGAATGTTAGCTTACCTAATTTACTCCAGGAAATCGAACAGATTATTTACAGCGGAACCAAGTTAAATATCGATTACTACATTCATCATATCATGGATGAAGAGAGAGAAGACATCCTTCACGACCATTTTATGAATGCAGAAGACGATAAAATTGACACGGCATTAGACGAATTAGAAG
Source organism: uncultured Limnohabitans sp. (assembly GCA_964562785.1). Lineage (GTDB taxonomy): Bacteria > Bacteroidota > Bacteroidia > Cytophagales > Cyclobacteriaceae > Algoriphagus. The sequence goes on from CAZLUY010000064.1 coordinate 1,057, forward strand.
ATGAAGATTTTGCGGAAGATGAAATCAGGATCTATCGCATCAAGTTTATTTCAGATCATGCCAATTAAGTGAAATCAACCAATGAACATATTATTATTAGGAAGTGGTGGAAGGGAACACGCCTTCGCATGGAAAATCATTCAAAGCCAATCTTGCAGTAAACTTTATGTAGCTCCAGGAAATGCTGGTACAGAAGAAATTGCAGAGAACGTAGCTCTAAAAATCACCGACTTCGAGGCCATTTCTAATTTCATTCTTGAAAACTCAATCGATCTTGTAGTTGTGGGGCCCGAGGAGCCTTTGGTCAAAGGGTTAGTAGATCACTTGAATTCTCAAGATTCGACGAAAAATACACCTATCGTAGGTCCATCAAAACTAGGCGCTACGCTTGAGGGAAGTAAAGACTTCTCAAAGCGTTTTATGCAAAGAAATAATGTTCCCACTGCGGCCTATGAAACCTTTTCAGCAGATCAAGTTGAAGAGGGAATAGCTTACCTGGAAAAACAAAGTCTACCTATAGTTTTAAAGGCTGATGGATTAGCAGCTGGTAAAGGAGTTTTGATTTGTGAAACTCTGGAAGATGCCAAATCCAGTCTTAAAGAAATGCTTTTGGATGCCAAATTTGGAGATGCTTCTGCTAAGGTGGTAATCGAGGAGTTTCTAACTGGAATAGAGCTTTCTGTTTTTGTCGCTACAGATGGTAAGGATTATAAAATCCTACCTGAAGCAAAAGATTACAAAAGGATCGGTGAAGGAGATACAGGATTGAATACTGGCGGTATGGGAGCAGTAAGCCCTGTGATTTTCGCCGATGAGGCTTTCATGAAAAAGGTGGAAGACAAAGTTGTCAAACCAACCATCGAGGGTTTAGCCAAAGAAAACATTCCATACAAAGGGTTTCTCTTCATCGGTTTAATGAATAAAGATGGTGAGCCATTCGTAATAGAGTATAACGTCAGAATGGGCGATCCAGAGACTCAGGCCGTACTTCCTAGAATCACCAGTGATTTTGTTGGATTGCTCTCTGGGATTGGTAATGGTACTCTAGGGAATTATGAATTGAAAATAGACCAAGGCTACGCTACAACTGTCGTAATGGTTAGTGGCGGCTATCCTGAGTCTTATGAAAAAGGATTCCCTATTAGTATTGAAAAGAATAATGAGGGCTCTGTCCTTTTCCATGCTGGAACAAGCAGAAACGAAAAAGGCGAGCTAACAAATACAGGTGGCAGAGTTTTGGCCATCACTGGACTAGCAGACTCACTTGAGACTGCCTTATCCAATGCTTTCGATCAGGTTAAAAAGATTAACTGGGAAAAGGCGAATTATAGAACAGATATCGGTAAGGATATCTTGAAATTGTATAAATAAACCCAAAAAGAATCAGGGCCTTGGGCTCTGTATGTATAATATGTCTGGATGTTCTACGTGCTCGACGGGTAGTGGTGGTGGTTGCCAAAACAATGGTACCTGCGGAACGAGCGGCTGTAATAAAATGAACTCTTTTGATTGGCTTTCCCACATGGGAATTCCACAAGTCGATAATTTTGACATCGTAGAGATCAAATTCAAAGGAGGGAGAAAAGGTTACTACAGAAATATCGATTATATCGATCTTAATACTGGGGATGCCGTGGTAGTTGCATCTCAAAGTGGTCATCATATTGGCTATGTATCTCTTCAGGGAGAGCTAGTTCGGCTGCAAATGCAGAAACGAAAAATTCGTGATGATGATGATATCCTAAAGCTTTATCGAATCGCTTCAGAAAAGGATATGGAGCGTTGGGAGAATGCAAAGAATCGGGAGATCCCTTCCTTATTCCGTACTCGACAAATTATCCAAGAACTTGGTCTGAAAATGAAATTATCAGACATCGAATATCAAGCTGATAATTCCAAGGCAACGTTTTATTACTCTGCAGATGAACGGGTTGATTTTCGTGAATTGATCAAGGTTCTAGCGGGAGAATTCAGGATCCGTGTAGAAATGAAGCAGATCAGTCTGCGACAAGAAGCTGGAAGACTAGGAGGTATTGGCGTATGTGGACGAGAGCTATGCTGTTCGACATGGTTGGTGGACTTTAAAAATGTAAGTACATCTGCTGCTCGATATCAAAATCTTTCGTTAAACCCGGGCAAGCTTAGCGGTCAGTGCGGCCGATTGAAATGCTGTTTAAATTACGAGCTAGACACATATCTCGATGCTATCAAAGATATCCCAAAATTAGAGAAGCCTCTACAAACTGAAGCCGGTCCAGCTAAGCTGCAGAAGACGGATATCTTCAGAAGACTTATGTGGTTTAGCGTGAATAATGACAATGATTGGAAAAGTATAAGCTGTGATAGGGTCAAAGAAATAATTGAGCTTAATGCTGAAGGAAAAACCGTTTACAGTCTTGAAGTGAATTCTGTTGAGGAGGTAGAAGATCTCGCAGCTCAATCCACCCTTGAATTGGTAGAATTGGATAAAAAATTCGCTAAGAAAAAGAATGCAAACAGAAACCGTAGTTCAAGACGAAAGAAGCAAAGAAACCAAGGTCAGCCACAGGATCAGCCAAAGGCACAAAACAAACCGGCCCAAGGAAAGCAGTCAAACCCTAATCAAAACCAATCTTCTGATAACCCTAGAAAGAAAAAAAATAGGAGTAGAAATAAACCTACTAATCAATCCTCACCTCAGGTAAAAGGTCCGGAAAAGAAAAGCCCAGAGCAAAACGCTAAACAACAAGGCGGGGGGCAGAAAGGAAAACGCAAGTTTCCACCAAGAAAAAATAGAGATAACCCAAGCGACTCAAAGAAGTGATGAAAAAAGGTTTAGTCTTTATTCTTTCTTCAATATTGCTTATTACGAGCTCCTGCGATAGTGATCGTCTCTATGAAGAGTTCGCTCCGATTGAAAATCAATCCTGGGCTATGGAGGACACTATTTCTTTTCAAATAGATAAGCTCCCTCCTGCTTCCAATTATCTTGTTGGGGTCCGTTTTAGAACGAATTACCCATATACCAATGCTTACCTCAAGGTACTCGCAACCGATAGTATGAATCAGGTATTAAGTGAGGAATTAGTAAATGTGGTTCTTTTTGATCCTAAATCGGGAAAACCAAATGGAAAAGGTTTCGGAGATAGTCGATTGCACTATGACAGTTTAGACTTCCAGCTTCCAGAAAACACGCACAGAATCAATATTCTTCAATACATGCGAGAGGAAGAGTTGAAAGGAATTGAGGCCATAGGATTCAAGGCTCTGAAATAAAAAATCAAAGCCTTTTCTCAAAACACAGGCTGTTTTCAACTCCCACATAGGGGTCGAAATTCGGAATAATCTGGTAACCCAATTTTTTATAGAGAGCCACAGCATCTTTCTGTCTTTTACCTGTTTCCAGAACGCAAGATTTTGCTCCCGATTCAGCGGCCCATATCTCAAGCTCATTCACTACCCGACTGGCCAAGCCTTTGCCCCTTGCCTCAGGAACGGTATACATTCTTTTGATCTCAAGTTTATCATCGCTGTGAGGCTTCATCGCTCCGCAAGCTATTGGTTTATCATCCTCTTCGATCAGAATCACATGCTTTAGAAAATCAATCTTGTTGAACTGGGAGTAAAAAGCAGTCTCTTCTCCATCAATTTTGGCTAGATAGGCATCCAATTGAGCAACAAGCTTTCTGAAATTTGAATTATCGGTATCGGTGCGAATTACCTTCATCAATCACTTTCAGAAGCTCTCATTTTCTTAAATGCATTGATCAAGGCATTAGTAGATCCGTCATGACTTGTCACTTCATCCTCATTTTCTAATTCAGGCAAAATCTTCTTGGCCAATACTTTTCCAAGTTCCACTCCCCACTGGTCAAAGCTGAAGATATTCCAAATTGCTCCCTGAGCGAAAATCTTATGCTCATACATGGCGATAAGCATTCCCAGGTTATATGGCGTAATCTTATTAACCAAAATTGAATTAGTAGGACGGTTACCTTCGAACACCCGGTGATTTAATACTCGCTCAATTTCCTCCTGGCTAGCATCGGCGGCTTGCATTTCAGACCTTACCTCATCTTCGGTTTTACCATTCGCCAAAGCCTCAGTTTGGGCAAAAAAGTTAGACAAGAGCTTTACATGATGATCTCCAATAGGATTTTGGGAGACGGCTGGAGCTATGAAATCACATGGGATCAAACGCGTTCCCTGATGAATTAGCTGATAAAAGGCGTGTTGGCCATTCGTCCCTGGTTCACCCCAGATAATCGGACCTGTCTGGTAGTTAACCTTCTGCCCATTTCGATCCACATATTTACCGTTACTCTCCATGTTTCCTTGTTGGAAATATGCCGCAAAACGATGCATATATTGATTATAAGGCAAAATCGCTTCTGATTCGGCACCAAGGAAATTTGTATTCCAAATTCCAATCAATGCCAAAATCACTGGAATATTCCTATTGAACATGGAATGCTTAAAGTGCTCATCCATGGAATAGGCACCTTCAAGTAGCTGTTCAAAATTGTCAAAACCGACGGTACAAGCTATCGATAAACCAATTGCCGACCACAAGGAGTAGCGACCTCCTACCCAGTCCCAAAAACCGAACATATTGTCTATGTCGATTCCAAACTCCTGCACTCCCGCTGCATTGGTAGAAAGAGCTACAAAGTGCTTGGCAATAGCACTTCTATCCTGACCTGCTTCCAGGAACCAATCTCTAGCCGACTTGGCGTTGGTCATGGTTTCTTGGGTTGTAAAGGTTTTCGAAGCAATGAAAAACAGCGTGGTCTCAGGATCACATTTTTTCAATGTTTCTACCAAATGAGTACCATCAATATTAGAAACAAAGTGAACGTCAAGGTTCGGGTTCTTGTATGGAACCAAAGCTTCCGTAACCATCACCGGACCTAGATCAGATCCTCCTATCCCGATGTTAACAAGAGAAGTAATCGGCTTGCCTGTATATCCAAGCCATTTTCCATCGTATACTTTTGTTGAGAAGGCCTTCATTCTCTGCAATACCTCCCTCACTTCAGGCATCACATCAGTACCATCCAAATAAACCGCATGGCCTCCCCTGTTTCTCAAAGCTGTGTGTAACACCGCCCTGTCTTCTGTCTTATTGATATGCTGCCCTTCAAACATGCTGGTAATAGCATCCTGAAGATCTGTTTCCTCAGCAAGGTCCCTTAAGGCATTGAAAATTTCCGTATTGATGCGATTTTTTGAAAAATCGACCAACATGCCATCATGCTCAAGGGAGAACCTCTCAAATCGCTCATGTTCAGTAAGTAAATCCTTGATTTTTAGATCACTATATTTCTCTGCCAGTTGACTAAGCCTTTTCCAGGCATCGGTATTTGAAGGGTTGATTGATTTCATCGAAATAGGTTTAAAAGTCAAACACAAAATTAGAATTAATCCACTCTTTGAAAAGTCTACTTAGCAGCTAACTTCAAATTCCTTAAACTGCATTCGAATAATAGACCAGCATAAACAAGTGATGGGAATAAAGGAATTGGAAGATCTTCTAAAAAGTGAGCTTAACGAAGAAATCCAAGAGCTGAAAGCTTTGGACGGTTATGCGAACAGTAATTTTTCCTTTAAGAGTGGAAATCAAAAATTTGTACTTAAAATCTATTCCTATTCTGAGGAAATAAAGTCCTTTCTCGAGGGGCAAAATCAAGTACTCTCAATTCTGAATGAAGGAAATAATACTCAAATCTCGCCTCAGCCTATCCAGTGGAACAATGGAGAATGGTTGAAAATCATCACCAATAATGGAAAGAAGAAAATTGCAAGGGTATTGAGTTTTCTGCCCGGAACGTTTTTGGGTGATTTAGATCAGTCCAAGCTAGACCTACACGGATATGGCCAAACCTTAGCCAGACTAGTGAAAAAACTTGATGGTTTTAACCATTCTGGAATCCAGGCTTATCAGAGTGTTTGGAACCAGGATCATTTCTACCTGAATGAGGAATTCGTTGGTGATATAGAAGATCCAAACATCAGGAAAATTGTAAGCTACTTTTTTCAGCAATATAAGCTTCATGTTCAACCCATCGCCCATAAACTGAGAAAGCAAATAATCCATGGTGATGCAAATGAATGGAATGTTTTGCTGAATGCTGAAAAGGAGTTTTCATTTATTGATTTTGGTGATTGTTGCTTTTCATCGATGATAAATGAAGTCGCCATTGGGCTAACTTATCTCATTTATGACAAGGAAGATCCATTGGCCTGGACTAATGACTTTCTCACTGGATTTCACACAATTTATCCACTCAAGGAGGAGGAAATTGATGCCCTCTACTACCTGATTGCTGCCCGTCTTTGTACCAGTCTTTGCCAATCCTCCAAATCAAGAAAGCTGGATCCAGCTAACTCTTATGCTACGTCAAGTGAGAAACATGTCATTTCGACCCTGAAAAAATGGATTAGAATTAATCCCATCAGCCTGCAAAACCAATTCAGAGAATCACTAGGCTTATCAATTAAGAACACAGACTCTATCCAAAAGCAGCTGGAGGATCGATATAGGCATATGAGCCCAATTCTTTCCGTTAGTTATCATAATCCACTTTCTTTGGAAGGGTCCGCTTTTCAATATTTGTACACGACTGATGGCAAAAGCATTCTTGATGCTTATAATAATATCCCACATGTTGGGCATTGCCACCCCAAGGTTGTAGAAGCTGGTCAACGACAAATGGCCACCCTAAACACCAACACTAGGTATATTTATCGTCAATTGGGGGAATATGCAGAGAAGCTTCTTTCTAAATTCCCTAAGACTCTTAATCGTGTATTTTTTGTGAACTCTGGATCTGCCGCGAGCGACTTGGCCATGCGTATGGCAAGAGCTCATACTGAATGCCACAATTTTATGGTCATGGAACATGGCTATCATGGGAACACCCAAATCTCGATAGATATAAGTGATTATAAGTTCTCGAACCCAAAAGGTCAGGGCCAGAAACCTAATATCCTTAAGACTAGCATTCCAGACACTTATCTGGGAAAATACACTGACCTAACGACAGCAGGAAGTCTTTATGCCCAAGATGCGATTAATGATTTGACGAGTTTTGGCCATAGAATTGGTGCTTTTGTA
>CAZLUY010000065.1:0-1760 GCA_964562785.1 uncultured Limnohabitans sp.
TTCCTATCAATTCCTGAAGGCTTTATTGAAGGAGCCGATATTATTGTTCTTATCCTTCTGGTCGGCGGATGTTTTTATGTCATTGAAAAGACTGGAGCGCTTCAAAGTGGAATCTCAGCCCTTCTGGTTGGGCTTAAGCTATCTAACAAGGTCTTACTCTTTGCCCTCGCTCTGTTTTTTGGACTCTGTGGAGCCACAATTGCGATGCAGGAGGAAATCATTGCCCTTACTCCGCTGCTTGTACTTATCGCCAGTAAAACCAATTATGACAAAAGAGCTCTTATCGCCATTGCACTGGGCTCTGCTTTAATTGGAGGAAGCTTTTCACCTATCAATATTTTCGGCTCATTATTGGCCATTAATGTCGCTGAATTAGATCCTGGAGAAGGCTTTGCCTTTAGGATTGTATTTTTATGTATTGCTATTTTGCTTTGGGCAGCCTATCATATTTTTAGTGGAGGTCTTAAGTCCAACCCAGAGAATGAATCCGCTTATGAATTAGAACCCCTCACCACCAGGCACAAAATAATCCTAGCATTAACGCTAATAGGAATAATCGTGGCAGGTTGGGGAATAGTAGCAAATGACTGGGGTTTCAATGAAATGTCAGCCTTCTTTTTTGTGCTGGGAATTATCTGTGGCCTTGTGGGAAAAATGGGACCGAATGGAGTTTCCAGAGCTTACGCTGAAGGTTTTGGAGAGTTGATCTTTGCAGGGATGATCGTAGGACTTGCGAGAAGTGTTTACCTAGTTCTTCAGGATGCTGTCATAATAGATTCTATCATTCAAGCATTATTCCAACCATTAGAAGGCCTTCCGGCACCTTTAGCTGCAACAGGAATGATGCTGGGTCAATCCCTAATTCATGTTCCAGTGTCAAGCACCTCTGGGCAAGCGATACTTACTATTCCTCTAGCCGCGCCCCTAACTGATTTGATTGGACTCTCGAGACAAGTGGCGGTTTTTACTTATCAATATGGAGCAGGATTAGTGGATATCCTTTCTCCGACAAATGGTGGAATGATGGCAATTATTGCTGCTGCTGGAATCCCATACAATCGCTGGTTTCAGTATATTATTAAGCCTTTTATTATGATTTATATACTAGGACTGGCCATCTCAATTATTTCGGTCTATATCTTTTAAACCACACCTATGAAAATAAACGACTCATCTCCTCTTCAATCTTATGTTCCAGACGCCGACCGGTATTCCAAAATGAAATATCGTAGATGTGGAAACAGTGGAATCCTTTTGCCAGAGATCAGTTTAGGGCTATGGCATAATTTCGGACATAACGCGGATTTCACGCTGGGAAGAAAGATTTTAAGAACGGCTTTTGACCTTGGAATTTGTCATTTTGACCTAGCCAATAACTATGGCCCTCCATATGGTTCTGCAGAAGAAAATTTCGGCCGAATCATGGAAAAGGATTTTATGCCATCTCGGGATGAGCTCATTATTTCTTCCAAAGCAGGATGGGATATGTGGCCAGGACCCTATGGGAATTGGGGATCCAGGAAATATTTGATCTCAAGTCTGGATCAAAGCCTTAAAAGAATGAAGCTAGACTATGTTGATATTTTCTATCACCATCGTCCGGATCCTAGAACTCCTCTCGAGGAAACTATGGGAGCCCTAGATCAAATCGTGAGACAAGGAAAGGCTTTATATGTGGGAATCTCCCAATATTCGGCTGAGGACACGAAAAGAGCTGTTGATATTCTTAATGATTTGGGAACACCACTTTTGATCCATCA
>CAZLUY010000066.1:0-4328 GCA_964562785.1 uncultured Limnohabitans sp.
ATTCCAACCGATGGAATGGATAGAATGGGCAAGCTTGAGGTTGAAGATGGGTTCATCTATGCAATGGCCCAATGGTATCCTAAAGTCGCTGTTTTTGATGATATCGAAGGTTGGAACGTGGAGCCATATCTTGGTGCTGGAGAGTTTTACCTGGAATATGGAGATTTTGAGTACAAGGTGACTGTACCTTATGATCACATTGTAGTTGGTTCAGGTAAGCTTTTGAACCCTAAGGAAGTCCTCAGTGATGAGCTTTATGATCGCTATGAGAAGGCCATGAATTCCGATGAAACAGTTTATTTGATTTCTCCAGATGAGATAAAAAATCATGATCTGACTCGACCAAAGCAGGAGGGAATGATTACATGGCATTTCCAGATTGAGAATTCTAGAGATGTAGCCTTCTCTTCATCGGACGCATTTATTTGGGATGCAGCTCGAATTAATCTTCCGTCTGGAAAAACTATTTTGGCGCAGTCTACCTACCCAAAAGAAAGTGATGGGGTAGAGGCTTGGACACGATCCACAGAATATAGCAAAGCGTCTATTGAGCATTATTCTGAAAAGTGGTTTGAATTCCCTTATGAAACCGCGACAAACGTTGCTGCTGATATTGGGGGAATGGAATATCCTGGTCTAAATTTTTGCAGTTATAGATCAAAAGGAGCAGGACTTTGGGGTGTGACAGATCACGAGTTTGGTCATAATTGGTTCCCGATGATTGTTGGAAGTAATGAAAGGAGATATGCCTGGATGGATGAAGGCTTCAACACTTTTATAAATCACTATAGCTCCAATGAATTCAATAATGGAGAATTCCCTTCTAGTTTGAATGAGACAAGAAGGTATTTGAATTGGTTCACGAATGAGGGCAGAGAAGGAATAGATACGTATCCTGATGTTTCTAACCTTAGTAACCTTGGAATGATTGCTTACAATAAGCCTGCAATGGGCCTATTGATCCTTAGAGAATATGTCCTGGGTGAAGAGCGATTCGATAATGCCTTCAAATCGTATATCAATACCTGGGCTTACAAGCATCCTACTCCTGATGATTTCTTCAATCATATGGAAAATGTAGCTGGGGAAAACCTTTCCTGGTTTTGGCAGGGCTGGTTTTATGGAACAGGGAATATTGATATTGGAATTGCAACTGTCGCTCCTTATGCAGGCAATTACGTGGTAGTATTGAACAATGACGGAGATATCCCAATGCCTGTTTTATTAGAAATCACTTATGAAGATGGTTCTACTGAAAGACAGCTTGTTCCTGTGGAGGTTTGGCAAAGAGGAAACTCCTGGAATCATATGATCAGGACAGATAAGACTGTAGTATCTGTGGAGTTTGACCCTGATAAAATTCTACCAGATATCCAGATCGGAAATGACAGTTGGCCAACACCAATTTATGATAAGAAGTAAATGAAAAAGCTCGACTTTCGTCGAGCTTTTTTTTAGTAATCATCATTTATCTCCAGCCAATATCCATCCGGGTCCTGGATGTAAATTTGCCTTACTCCATCCACTCTGTTTGTGATTTTACCTTTCTCTCCTTGCCAGCTTTCGAATGGATAATCGGATTTCTTAAGTCTGGAGATAAAGCCGTCCATGTCTTTCATGCTAAAGCAAAGGTGATTCACCTTTGACATCTTTTTTGGGACATCTTCGACCTCAATGAGGTGAACTGCCGCCCCACCTCCAATGTCGTACCATGCATGTAAACCGTCCTTGAAAGGCTCTTCTATTTCTTTCAGGTCCAGAATATTGGAATAGAAGGACATGCTCTGCTTCAGATCAGAAACGTGAACAGCGATATGATTCACCTTGATTTGAGCATGAAGCCCTGTAGAGAAGGCAAAAATGAATAGCGCTAAAACAGATAGATTTTTTTTCATAAGGGTGGGGTTGAGGTTTGATACGGTTTGAAAATAAAAAAAAGCGACCATAGGCCGCTCTTTAATATTTATCAATTCTAAAATTATTCTTCAGAGCTTAAATCGTCTGCCATGGCAATTCGATTTGCTTCATCAAAAAGATTCACCGCCTGAAGGTAAACTTCATTTATGTCATTGATCACCTTATAGAAAGCGCTATCGTCATAAAGTTGTCTACCCAGATGGGCTTTCATCAAGAGTTTCAAGTAGTCTTTTGAATCATTGAAATCCTTTTCATCAAAGGCCACCTTATTCTTTTCTCCAACTTTCACAAGGTCCTTCAACATGGAGTCGCTCACCTCATAGTCTTCATAGTACTCGAGCATACTCATTGCTTCAAAGTCTTTCTTGTTTTCATTCACGAAATCAAGGATATATTCTCTAGAAGAATCAGAGTTGAATAACCTAGCCACATAAGCGCTAGAATTAGTAGTATCAAGAGGCACGAAATAGTCAGGCATTATGCCACCACCACCGTAAACAGTTCTTCCTTTGAGGGTTTGATACTTCAGGCTATCATTGAATTCAATGCTGTCAGCTGAGAAGAATTCACCGTGCTCATATCGCTCAATCCAATCTCTTTCATAGGCCTCATAATCGCTTCCGTATGGTTTCTGGATTGATCTTCCCGATGGTGTATAATATCTGGCAATCGTAAGTCGGAGCTCAGCTCCATCAGATAAATCGATTGGTAATTGTACCAATCCTTTTCCGAATGATCTTCGGCCAACAATCAAACCTCTGTCATTATCCTGAACCGCTCCTGCTAAAATTTCAGATGCCGAAGCAGAACCTTCATTTACCAATACGATTACAGAACCTTCTTCGAAAAGGCCTGGTCTGAAGGCGTAAGCTTTTTGGCTATACTGCTGAACCTTTCCTTCCTGAGAAACAATAAGTGCTCGTTCTCCCAATAATTCATCAGCCATATTGATTGCTGCTCCCATGTATCCACCTGGATTTCCCTGAAGATCTATGATCAACTTAGACATTCCTTGAGCTTTCAAGCTAGTTACTGACTCCTTGAACTCTTCATAGGTGTTAGCTCCGAATCGAGTTACTTTGACATAACCAATTTCATCATCCACCATGTAGGTTGCATTGATACTATACTGAGGAATCTTATCTCTAGTGATATCATAAGTGATGAGGTCAGCCTTATTCTTTCGCTTAATATCTACAGAAACGACAGTACCCTTTGGGCCTCTCAACTTATCGAAAACGTCTCTATTGGTTACTCCAACACCAGCTACTTTCTCTCCATCAACATTGATGATTTGATCTCCCGATTGGATACCAAGAGCTTCTGATGGGCCTCCTGTCAGAGGAGCTACCACATAAATGGTGTCTCTAATAATTCCAAATTCCACTCCAATACCGTCAAATTCACCATCCAGTTGGGACTGGGCCAATTCTGCATCTTTGGGAGGAATATAGCTTGAGTGTGGGTCAAGGTTCTCAAGCATCTTTGTAATGCCGTACTCTACCAGTTCTTCACTATCCACGCTATCCACGTAGTCTCTATTGATGTAGGTCATGATCTCCTGCATTTTGTAGAGTGCAGCGCGCAGATCATTTTGGCTGTTATCTGGCTCAGCGAAGGTGGCACCAATCCAAATACCGGCAGAAATGGCAATTGCCAATATGATGGGAAGCCTGATTTGAGATTTGCTGTTTTTGGTGTTACTCACAATGTCAATGTTTAATAGTCAGTTTCTTAACTCTCCTTAGGACAAAAAGTCTTTTTAAAATGGAGGGTTTGGTTAAAGTTAACGATTGTTTATACGTGTTGAACAGATATTGAGCGAAAATTCGCCAGATTTTATGTTAAAAAAATTAATTTTACAGGATGGATCTGGCTAAAAAATTCCACGAATCAACGGTATCTGAACTCGTTTCCGAAAACTACGTTTTCGCTTCAGTTCTGCATTATTTTGGGATTAGCTTTTACCAGTATTCCACTGACTCACTATCCAAAGTTTGCAAGAAGCATAAAGTCCATCCAGATCAGCTTATCGCGCAACTTGAGGAATGGGCGAAGAAAAAAGAACCAACTACTGAGGATCTGTACTTGAATCCCATTGAGGTTTTAGTGGCCTATTTGAAGCAAAAGCATTATTACTTCGTGCGTCAGGAGTTGCCCTTTTTATCAAATTTGATTTCTGGAATTACCCCTGATTTGGAGTATAGTTCCTTGATGCAGGATCTCCGGATCATGTTCCCTCTATTCGTTGAGGATTTTATACACCATATTCATGAAGAGGAAAGCAGACTTTTCAAAAGGATAGAAATGCTTCAGGATGTTGAAAATCAACTCTATTCTTTGCAAGATGCTCAGGCCATTTTGCAAAAAGACCCGATTGGAGGTTTAGCCCATCAACATGAGCATCATGA
>CAZLUY010000067.1:0-4049 GCA_964562785.1 uncultured Limnohabitans sp.
TATACTGAGAACCAAAGTCAAGAATTAAGATTTTTTCTGCCATGCGCAAAGGTAAGCAGGTCAATCAAAAGGATGAAATCCAAAGCAGGAAATAGCAGAAGAATATTTTGTTTATCGCGAAATCAAATCAATTCACTCAAATGGCTAGGTAGATTTTCACAAAATGTACAGCTTTGGAAAATGCCAAGACAAATAATGCGAAACTCCCTCCTACTTTTAATTCTACTCTTTACCCACCAGTTATTTGCGCAGGATCTTAAAATCAGGGAAACTACAGACCCCTATTTTGAAATGGTTAGAGATGCTTACCAAGGAGAACTCGCTTATAATACGGTCGCCTTTGTAGAAAAATATTGGCGAGTGGCTGGTAATACTGGATTTAATAAAACAGTTTATCTCATAGCCGAAGAACTCGAAAAGGCTGGATATATCCTTGAAGACGAAGCTTCTGAAACTGATAGATTCACCTATCGAATTGAAAAGCGAAAGATGAATCGCCCGACCTGGGAACCAATTGATGCAAATCTTTGGATCGAGGGTCAAAAAGAGCCTCTCCTCTCTTTCGATACGAATCGGAATATGATCTATCAGTATTCCACTTCTACTCCAGGTGAAAGTATTTCGGGGCAAATAGTTTATGTCTCTGAAAAAAGCGACTTAGAAAATATCGATCTCAAAGGGAAGATAATCTTCTCTGACGTTTTTGGATACAGAGCACTCAGTCCTACACTGGATCAGGGCGCCTTAGGACTTTTGTTGTATGATATGCCAGGTTATTTACAACCAGAGAAGAACCAAAATTCAATACAATTCCGAGGATTTCGGTATCAAAAGGAAAAGCCAAAATGGGCAATTGCCTTATCCTATGAGGCCAAAGAAAAACTTAAGGAGGAATTAAATAATGGGAAGGTTTCTGCTAAAGTAAATATCCAAACCAAAATCTACGAATCCGAAGAGCTAACGGTAGTAGCCAACGTCAATGGTTCAGAATTTCCAAGTGAGAGCCTCGTATTCTCAGCGCATATCCAGGAACCAGGTGCTAATGATAATGCAAGTGGTGTAGGCGCACAGCTCGAGATGGCCAAAGTCACTGCTGAATTGACCAAGTCGGGAAAGCTGGATGTAAATCGGACCCTAACCTTCCTGTGGGGCGATGAGATTGTATCCACCCAACGCTATATCGAAGAAAAAGAAAGGCGAAAAGCAGATATAATCTGGGGTATATCTTTGGACATGGTGGGTGAAAACACTAGCATCACAGGTGGTAGTTTTCTAATTGAAAAAATGCCTGATCCAAGTGCAATCTGGACTCGAGGAGAAGACAAACACTCTGAGTGGGGCGGGTCACCTATGAAGAAAGAGGATATGACTCCTCACTATTTCAATGATTTTATCATTGACGTTTTTGAGCAGCAAGGAGAGTTTGCAGATTGGAAAGTAAACACAAATCCTTTTGAAGGAGGGAGCGACCATATCCCGTTTCTTTATGCAGATATCCCAGGCCTTTTACTCTGGCATTTCACAGATCAATTCTATCACACGGACCAGGATCGACTGGATAAAGTCTCCCAAGAAACGTTAAAAAATGTCGCGACCGGCGCTTTAGTGAGTGCTTTCACCCTGGTGAATGCGAATAGTCAGACCGCAGATCAACTTGCAAACTTAATCGTGGTAAAGGCTAAAAACAGGCTTGATATTGAAACCAAGCTAAGTATTGTGTCAATTAAGAAGGGTAACCCAAGAGATCAAGAAATTGACATTTTAGAAACCTGGACTGATTGGTATATAAATGCTCTTCAATCTCTGGAGCATATTAAAGCCAATGAAATAGAACGTTGGCAATCCCAACTCAGGAATTATTCAAATCAAAAACTGTCACAGCTAAAAAACTAATCTCAGTCTGTCTCCTCTTCTCCAAAAAGAGTCTCTAGCTCCATGGCATTAATTCCCTTTTCCTCATTTAAGAAACGGGAAAAACTAGCTGTATTTCCATGGGTGAGATAAACATTTTCCGCACCAGTTGAGGTAATCGCTGATACTAAGCCATCCCAATCAGCATGATCAGAAAGAACAAAACCCTGATCTGCAGATCTTCTCCTTCGGTTGCCACGAATAGCCATCCATCCGGAGCAAATTCCAGTACGATAAGGAAGAAACTTTTTCATCCATGGAGTACCAAACGCGGAAGGAGGTGCAATAACCATTACTCCCTTCTTCTTTGATTTCATGCTATCTACCTCCACTTTGGCCGCATTATGAATCGGTAAGCCATTGGCGATTAAGGCTTGATTGGTATTCCATACCGCACCATGAACCAAGACCTCTCCGATGGATAAATCCAGGTTTTGCAATACTCTTTGAGCTTTGCCTAACGAATAGGCGAAGATCACTGAGTTCCTTCCCTCTTTGGCATTGGTGGACCACCAGGTATTGATTTGATCATTCACTCGCTCGGGAGATTCCCATTTATAGACAGGCATACCAAATGTACATTCCGAAACAAAGTCATGGCACTTAATGGGTTCAAACTCTTCAGATAATCCATCATACATAACCTTGTAATCTCCACTCACCACGGATACATGGCCCTTATACTCTAGTCTAACCTGAGATGAGCCCGGAATATGACCAGCAGGATGAAGGCTGACTTTGACACCATTCATTTCAATCGGATCAGAATAAGATACAGTCTGAAGGTTTATCTCCTTTCCCAACCTAAGTCTTAAAACCTCCCTCGAGTGATGATGTGCCAAATAGCTTTTCATACCCCACCTGGCATGATCAGAATGAGCATGAGTGATTATAGCCTTATTCACAGCCCTCCAGGGGTCTATATAAACCCCAGCTTGTGGACAATAGAGTCCCTCCTTTGTAAGTTCTAGTAGTTTCAAAAGATTTTTGATGCTACATACAAGAAAAAGAATCTTCCTTAAATCTCCTCGACTTCTCTATTTGGTTTGGCATAAGAATATCTTGCGATTTTCTTGCCCTGATGGTATTCATCCAAACCTGAAACCGTTACTGATTTGAGTGCATTCAGATCTAATGAACCATCTTTTCTTAAGCCCTTTTCATCGATAAAGATGTGATCTATGCTTCCGATCATTAAAACCGTTTGGTTCACTTTCAAAGTTTGTGTTTCAATCAGTGAACAACCTATTTGCAGAGGACTCCCCTTTACAAATGGAGCTTTGAAATCCTCATGATATATACTTTGTAAACCAGTTGATTCAAATTCCGAACCCTCCCATCTAGCGGATGTCCAATGCGCCTCTTTGCAAAACTCTGGGGTAACGTGATTGAGAGTGAAAATTTTTGTGGATAGAATATTTTCGAGAGTATCCCTTTTGACCGAGTGAGGTCTGAATAAAATACCAACCATTGGCGGGTTAGCTCCTACATGAAAAATTTGGGTAAATGGAGCAAGGTTTTTCTGACCATCTTTATTTTGAGTACCTATCAGGTTAAGACTTTTGTAGCCTGATAAGCAGTTGATCAGATTTCGTCTATAAAAAGAATCTGCATTTAATATCTCATTATGATCAAAATGTTTGATCATTGAGCGATTGCATCTTCAATAGAATCACAATAGCGAATATCCAATTGATCGATGATGTTGTCAGGATAATTTGCGAGAATCTGGGCTTTGGCAATCTGCACCATTTTTTCAAACCACTTTTCTTCTGGAAGAATCTTACGATGCTTAGTAATTCCGAAGGCTAGCATATCCTTTTTCCAGTGTATAAAGTACCACTCCATCGTAGGCTGGTGAAAGGCTCGTAAAGAACGCTTGTCAAAAATGAATTTTTCAAAACCACCATCTTTCACAAGGTCAGAGATTTCGTGAAATACCGCTTTGAATTCATCAATCGGTATATAGTCCAAGAGTAGTTTACATATAATAACCTTATGCTTTGAATTCAAGTAAACTTTTGCCGCCTTGCGTTCAATAACCAGGTCAAAATTTTCAATTTCGGAATGTGTGATCACGTTTGACATCTCAATCAGGCTTAGTTAATAAATACCATTTCTTCTTTGATCCTCGGACT
>CAZLUY010000068.1:0-11153 GCA_964562785.1 uncultured Limnohabitans sp.
GATGAAGTTCTTCTTCATACAGGTCCTCACCATGATGATATTTCACTTGGTATACTTCCTCAGATTACCAAGCAACTTAATGAGCCAAGTAACGAAGCACACTTCTCAGTCCTAACTTCTGGATTCACTGCCGTTACCAACACATTTGTTATTGACACGCTCCAGCACACCAAAAAGCTTTTGGATAATGGAAAAATTCAAATGGTTCATTATGATGATTTCTTCTCCGTTGGCTACAAATTGAAAACGGATAAAGATGTTTATCATTTCCTTACCAACGTTGCTTCTGAAGAGCCAGATGAGCGACTTAGAGGTCTTTGCCACCGAGTGGTTAGAGCCTTGGTAATTGTATTTGAAGTAAAGAATAAAACTCAGCTTCGCGAAACGATCAATGATGTAATTAGCATCTTGAAGAACAGCTACGATGGTGAGAAAAACCCAGCAAAAATCCAGAAACTTAAAGGAATGATCCGTGAGTTTGAGGAAGAATTGGTTTGGGCTCATTTTGGTGTACAAGTGAAGAATGTGCATCACCTGAGATTAGGATTCTACACGGGTGATATTTTCACTGAACAACCTGATAAGGACAGAGATGTAGAGCCTATCGTAGATATGTTCAGGAGAATTAAGCCTACAAAAATCAGTTTGACACTTGATCCTGAAGGCTCTGGTCCAGACACCCACTACAAGGTTCTTCAGGCAACTGCTGCTGCAGTGAAGAAATGGGGTGAAGAACATGATACCAGTGAGCTGAGAATTGTCGGATACAGAAATGTATGGTTCAAGTTCCAGCCACATGAAGCCAATGTAATTGTTCCTGTTTCGTTGGGTGATCTACCAGTAATGGAGGATTCATTCGCGAATTGTTACCTCAGCCAGGTAAATGCCTCGTTCCCAAGCTACTCGCATAACGGTAAATTCAGTACTGTTGCCAAGCGAACTTGGGTAGAGCAATTAGACAACGTCCAGCTTCTACTTGGAAAAAATTTCTTCTATCAGCATGAAAGAGCAGAAGTAAGAGCAAGCCACGGTTTAATATTCTTTAGAGATATGAATGTGGATGAATTCCTTGCCACAGCCAGAGAATTGGAGAAATCAATTGAAGGAATGCTATAAAAATAAAAGCCTATTGAACCTGAGAGAATCGGTCTAACCCTCCGATTCTCTCAATTAACCCGAAAAACCTATTTTAGCGCTCATGAAACAGGCCATTCTTGGATTAGACATTGGAGGAACCGGTATTGTCGCCGGTGTTCTTATTGATGGCCATTTAGAAGATATCAGGTCAATAGAGACTCCTGCTCAGGAGTCTCAAGAAGTGATTCTACAAACCATTGCGGATTTCATAGACACCTACATGCATTATGACTTGTATGGGATTGGAATAGGTATACCAGGGCTTGTGGATGTGAAGGAAGGAGTTGTTCTGAACCTCTCTAATATCCCAGCATTTCAGCATGTACACATAAAGGAGTTTTTAGAAAACAAGTTTGATAAGCCTGTTTATGTAAACAATGACGCAAACTGTTTTGCTCTCGGGGTACAAAAATATGGAGTAGGAAGACCCTTCAAGAACCTGGTAGGAATCACCTTAGGTACTGGCGTAGGCGGAGGAATTGTAATTAATGGCCACCTCTACTCAGGACTTTATTCGGCCGCCGGCGAATGGTGTAGTGCAAAATACCTCAACCATGATTTTGAATACTATTGCAGCGGCAAGTTCTTCCATATGGAACACAATATTTCTGCAAAGAAGCTTGCGAAGATGGCCATTGCAGGAGACGAAAAAGCAATTAGAATTTTCGAAGAGTACGGAACACATTTGGGTGAATTTATTAAGCAGGTCCTCTATAGTTTTGCACCTGAGGCAATTGTCCTGGGAGGGTCAATAAGAAAGACCTATCCTCTTTTTAAGAAAACCATGTATGAGTCTTTACAAGAGTTTAGATATAAGAAAGTAATCCAAAACGTTCAAATCCTACTTTCTGAATTAGACGAAACTGCCATACATGGAGCCGTGGCCTTGGTTGAGGATGAAGTAGAGATCATCACTGGAGTCAAATAAAAGACTTCAACTGCAGCTAATCACTTTTTACTGGAATAACAATCATGAATTAGTTTTCTTGGGGTAAAATCTATGGATCCATGGAAAGCCAAAAGAAACTCAAAGTTGCATTAGCCCAAATCTCTGCGGTCTGGTTAGATAAGGCCAGAACCTTAAAGAAGGTAGAGGATTGCATTAAAGAAGCCGCACAGGAAAAAGTAGAGCTAATCATATTTGGAGAAGGCCTGGTTCCGGGGTACCCCTTTTGGCTACCCATTACTAACGGGACAGCCTGGGATAATAAAATTCAAAAAGAAATTCACGCGCATTACGCAAGCGAGTCTGTTCAAATTGAAAAAGGGGATCTAAATAGCATTCAGGCTATTGCCAAAGAAAATAAGATCGCTGTTTATCTGGGAATCATTGAGCGGCCGACGGACCGTGGAGGACATAGTTTATACTGTAGTCTGGTATACATTTCCGAAAATGGAGAAATAAAATCAGTTCATCGAAAGCTCCAACCCACTTATGACGAAAGACTCACCTGGTCGCCAGGAGATGGCCATGGTCTTCAGGTTCATGCCTTAAAGGATTTCACTTTAGGCGGGCTCAATTGCTGGGAGAACTGGATGCCATTGGCACGTACTGCACTGTATGGGCTAGGTGAAAACCTGCATATTGCAGTTTGGCCTGGGGCTGTAAGAAACACTGAGATGATCACCCGAATGATTGCTCAGGAATCACGCTCTTTTGTTATTTCTGTTTCAAGCCTTATGAGAAAGAGAGACTTCCCTTCTGATACTCCGCATCTCGATCTCATTCTAAAGGACTCACCAGAAACGCTTGCAAATGGAGGGAGTTGCATAGCAGGTCCAGATGGAAAGTGGATTCTTGAACCTGTTCCAGATAAAGAAGGGCTTCTTTATTCCACCCTGGATTTCAATAGAGTCTTAGAAGAAAGACAAAACTTTGATCCAGTGGGTCATTATTCCAGACCAGATGTGCTTAAGCTAAAGGTTAACCGATCAAGACAGAGTAGTGTAAATTTCAATGAGTAGGAGCTCCTTAAGCTCCTCTCCCAGTTGCCTGAAGTTCAATATCTGTAAGATCTTGTACTTTGACGGGCTTGCCGGACTCAATACTATTTCTAGCAGCTACACCTACGAGGATGGACATAGCCCCATCTCTACTACCGGCTGATTGTCTATATGGATCTGCCATGTTAGGGTCCTTAAACAGCTTGTCCTTTAATCGAGTGTCTCCACCACCGTGACCGCCTCCACCATGTGGGATCACTATTTTCTCACGTTCCCCAAAGTTTGTGGTCAGATAAATCACGTCTTCAGCAGCTTCCTGCCAAGGTTGTCTTTCTTTGATCCAGGCTTCCAAACGTCCTTTAGTGCCATTAAAGGCAATTCGATAGCCCTCGTACGGAGAGTAGCTAGTCAATGAATAGCTCACCTGAACATCATTCTTATACCTTATCTGGACAGCCATCTTATCGTAGATATCCACATCTTCTCGGAACACACACCCGTCTCGATTATAACCATCATAGGATTCATTTTTCACATATAGATTCACCAGGTGCTCATTTCTTGTTATGTCCCAATGAAAATCACAGGAATCCTTGTATTGGCATTCGCGGCAGTTCTTTCCTCTGAATTTCCCATTCTTGCCATAGAACTCCAGTTTACCAAAGGCAAACACCTCTTCTGGATCTGAGTCTATCCACCAATTGAGCAAGTCAAAATGATGGGTGGACTTATGCACCAAAAGACTCCCTCCAAACTCTTTTCTTCTATGCCATCTACGGAAGTAATCAGCACCATGGTAGACATCCAGATACCAATGGAAATCTACTGAAGTAAGATCTCCAATTGAACCATCCCTTAAAAGCTCATACAATTTTTGTCTATGTGGAGAATACCGATAGTTGAAGGTCACAATTAGCCTTTTACCAGATTTTCTTTCCGCATCGAGAATAGCCTGACACTTAAACTCATCCGTCGTCATTGGCTTTTCAGAAATGACATTCATTCCAGCATTCAGGCCCTTAATGATATATTCATGATGAGTACTATCCATCGTGGTAACGATAAGTACATCCGGTTTTGCCTCACTGATCATTTCATCAGCGTCCAGATAAGTTGGACAATCGACGCCAATATATTCTTTGGCATAGTTAAGCCGCCCCTCATTGATATCAGATAAGCCTACAAACTCTACCTGCTCCTGATATTTCCTCATTACATCTCGTCCAAACATACCACAACCCCTAATTCCAGTTCCCACCAAAGCAATCTTCATTTTGGCATTGGGACGATCCCAGATATCCAATGCTTCTGCAACTGGATGGATTAACATACTGCCAGCGAGGAATGATCCACCCATTGCGATGAAATTTCTTCTGGATTGTTTTTGAGCTTCAGTCATATCAATTGATAATTCGTAATCAAGGAAAATAAGCAATAGACGATAAAATTTAAGACTAATTTGCTCATCGGATCGGACTTAGGATAAATGGAGAAATTAAAAAATTACCCATTGATTTAGCTTATTTTTATACTTCAAACCTATTGAAGTGGAAAGTACTGTATCCCTGAGCGGCCTATTTAAAATTAGTCGTCCCATCAATCTATTGATGGTCGGGATTGCTCAGTTCATGGCAGCTTTCTTTCTTGTAGAAACGACCGCTGAAGGGCTTCCCGTTTACCTCGATTTCCGACTTTATCTTTTGATTTTATCGACGGTGATCATCACTGCCGCTGGATACATGATCAACGACTACTATGACGTTAAAATTGATTATGTCAATAGGCCAGATCAAGTAATTGTCGGCAAGACCATAAAACGAAGAGTAGTCATTATGCTTCATAGCATTTTGAATTTCACGGGAATTGCACTAGGTCTTATTGTTTCCCCAGCGGTTGGGGCAGTCAATTTTGCTGCGGCGTTTTTCTTATGGCTTTATAGCAACGAACTAAAAAGAAGACCTTTTGTAGGTAATCTTGTTGTCGCACTTCTTACTGGATTAGCAGTCTATCTTGTTGGAATCTATTACCAAAAAGCTGAACTATTGATATTCACCTACGCAGTATTCGCATTCTACCTGAACCTTATTCGCGAAATACTTAAAGACATTGAAGACCGATCAGGAGATAGAAAGCATGGCTGCCGGACCTTGCCAATAGTAATCGGCTTTCGAAAGACGAAGCAAGTAATTTTCATTATCGCTTTCTGTTTTATCATCTCAATAGTACTCATCACACTTGCCCTAAACCAAACAGAACTTTTCATTTATTTCGGCGGGCTAGGTATCTTCTTCATATACTTCATGTATAAGATTTATACTTCAGATAGGAGAAGCCACTTTACCAGCTTAAGTGCTATGGCAAAAGCGCTGATGCTGATAGGAACAATCAGTATGGCTTTTCTTTGAATTTTTATCAGTAATCCAAGTGCTATTTGTTAGCTTAAGCTTTCTAAAGCCATTTTTTGTTAACCTTATGCGCCTAAGACAAAATGTAATCATTCTACTTTGTTGCCTTCTGAGCACGTCGGTATTTGCTCAGCAATTCCAGGGTGATTATGCTATCATCGGAGAACGTGTTTTTTCAGAATATCAAAAGACAATATCTCTCAAGGATTTAGAGCAAAGAACCGGTGACTATCTTGAAAAAGTGAAGGAAGATGGGGCCTGGGAAGACATAAACTATGCCTCCACTTCTCTTACTGGATGGCCTCCTGATAAGCACATAAAAAGGATTGGCAACCTTGTCAAAACATATACGAACAGCAAGAGTATTTTTTTTGAAGATCCTGTAGTTCACAAACAGATCATATCATCTATCAATTTTTGGTTAGGCTTCAACCCAGAACCAAGTTCAGAAAATTGGTGGTGGACGAGCATAAGCGTCCCAAAGGAAGTAGGCCAACTCCTCATAGCTATGAGATATTCAAAGGAAGGCTTACCTGAAGACCTTGAAAAAGGAATGCTTAAATGGATGAATAAAACAGTCTCTATTTATAAAACACCAGGCTCAGACGGTTCAAACCTGACAGACATCGCCCAGCATATGATCATGCAGGCTGTTTTAATTGATGACAGTGCCTTACTAGAAGAAGCAATAGGTGAAGTTTCAAAGTCAATCAAAATAAGTACTGGCGAGGGAATTCAGAGAGATATGTCATTTCACGCTCACGGACCTGAACTATATATCCATGGCTACGGGCATGAATACCTACTAGGCATCTATAACGTGGCAGTCTATACAAAAGGAACCAAATTTGCCTTTTCACCAGAGCAAATAGGACTGATTTCAGACTTTATGAGAAACGGCTACTTAAATGTGATAAGGGGCCGATATGTTGATTATGCAGTATTAGGAAGAAGTATCGCCCGGAAAAATGGTACACGTGCTAGCTCTTCTTTGGTGAAGAAGATTCGAGACATTGACCTAAACGAACATCGAGAAGAGTATAACCTGGCAATTGCAAGAATTGATGGCAAATCTGGTCCTGAGGTCGGTGTGAAAGCTAGTAACACTAATTACTGGAGATCAGATTATATGGTCCACCAAAGACCTGAATTCATGGTGAGTGTGAATTCATCATCATCCAGAACTATCCGAACAGAATCGGGAAATGGTGCCAACCTAAAGGGTCATTGGCTTACTGAAGGAGCTATGACGGTTTCTGTAAAAGGTGATGAATACTACAACTTGTTTCCTAACTGGAAATGGTACAAAATCCCTGGAACGACAACTCCTGAAAACAAAAATCTAAATAAAAGAACCAACTGGTATGCAAAGCCCGGGAATGCATCATTTGTCGGCGGTGTAAGCGATGGACTTAATGGCATAGCCGTCTATAAAATGAATGATTATAAGACTAGAGCATCTAAGAGCTGGTTTTTCATGGACGATATAATTGTGTGTTTGGGTACTGGAATCTTTGCTGATCGGGCGGAAAATGTAGGAACAACTATCAATCAGGTGAAACTGAGAGGTGAGGTTTGGGCATCAAGAGATAATCAATTTTCAAAAGTTGATTCTGATCTAACTCAATATTCAGATGGGGTTCAATGGGTTTATCATGATGGTGTTGGCTATTACTTCCCAAAAAATCAAAAGGTCATTCTTTCCAAGCAAAATCAGGGGGGATCATGGTACGAGATAAACACCAGTTCATCCAAGAATTCGACTGCATCAGAGGTATTTCTTCTTTCCATTGATCATGGAAAAAATCCCAAGTATCAGAGTTATGAATACATGCTCACCCCGGGAGTAGAAAACTATCAAGAAGCACAATCCAAAGGAGTGGATCGAATAAAAATTTTAAGCAATAAAACATTCGCTCAGGTAGTAAAGGATGAAAGATCCGACCTCTTGGGAATGGTTTTTTATGAGAAATCAGGCTTCGAATGGGAGAACAACAGGATTAGTGTTAGTCATCCATGTTTGATCCAATTGCAGAAAAGGGAAAACGGCAGCTGGGACATCTATTTGTCCGACCCTACACAAGTGCTGAAAGAAGATATTTCTGTTTCCTTAAATCTCGAAGGTCAGAGCAAAACCTTATCCTTTAAATTACCTTCTGGAGACAAAGCTGGTTCAAGTATCCATCAGATTATCAGCTTCTAATTTTAAAATTTCTAAAGGAAAAGCTATACGCTTTCCAAATCCTCAACGTTTTAACTACTTTGATCCAAATACTGGATTTGTGAAAAACAGTAAGCTTTTAGTTATTAAAATTGGCTCCAACGTAATTACCAAGGAGGATGGAACACCTGATTTAGACAGGTTGGCTCATCTTGTGGGTCAAATCAAAAAACTTAACACCCAAGGTAAAAGAGTCTTAATTATTAGCTCGGGTGCGGTTGCCTTTGGGAGGAAAGCAATTCCATTACAAAACAAACTAAACCCAGTTCTCAGAAAACAAGTATGGGCCGCTACGGGGCAGATTCCATTAATTCATGAATACCAAAAGCTCTTTGCCAGACACCAGCTTTTTTGCGCTCAGATATTAGTTACCAAAGAGGATTTCAGAGATCGCAAGCACTATCTCAATATGAAAAATTGCCTCGAAGCTTTACTGGATGAAGGCATCATTCCAATTATTAATGAAAATGACACCGTCACCATTACCGAATTGATGTTCACTGATAATGATGAATTAGCCAGTCTGACAGCTGGAATGATCAATGCAGATTCATTAATTCTCCTCTCCAATGTAGACGGGGTATATGACGGTAATCCTGCCGAAGCTGACTCAAATTTAATCCCGGTCTTTCACAAAGAGGATAGAATTTCACGAAATCAAATTGCTTCCACTCAGTCTTCTTTTGGGCGTGGTGGAATGCTTACAAAATATACCATGGCCAAAAAGACAGCTGGTTTAGGAATTGAAGTAATCATTGCAAATGGAAAGAGAGACGAAATTCTCTCCAACATAGCCCAGGAAAAAGGCCCTTATACTTTATTTGAGCCCCAAGGAAGAAAAGCAGGAATAAAGAAATGGTTAGCTCATGGTCAGGATTATTTTGTGGGATCCATAACGATTAATAGTGGGGCGATCCAGTCCTTAAGGGCAGATGTAATTAGGAGTCTTTTACCAATAGGAGTCACTAGAGTTCAGGGAGATTTTGTCAAGGGAGACATCTTGCAAATCATTGATGAGAAGCTAAACCCGATTGGTTTAGGAAGAGCCGAATACAACTCCTCCTTAGCCAAATTACGTTTAGGCAAAAAGAACCAGAAACCAATAATCCACTATAACTATCTATATCTTTTCGATCATGAGTGATTACCAATTTATTTTTGAGGAGGTTAAAAATGCTAGCAAATCCTTGCTTGGAGTGAGTAATGAAAAAGCAAATCAAATCCTTAATGACCTCTCCGATTTGACTATCGAACAAAGTGGGTTTTTGATTGCAGAAAACAGGAGGGATCTAGCCAGAATGGATGATAATAATCCAATGAAGGACAGGTTACTGCTTTCACAAGAACGCATTGAAGGTATATCAGAGGAATTACGAAATGTGGCTTCTTTACCAAGCCCAATCCACCAGACCATTGAGGAAAAGGAAATAAGTAATGGTCTAAAGTTGAAAAAGGTAACAGTCCCTCTTGGGGTCATCGGGATAGTTTATGAGGCAAGACCCAATGTCACATTTGATGTTTTCGCTTTGGCCTTGAAGTCAGGCAATGCCCTTGTACTTAAAGGCGGGTCTGATGCAGAATTCTCGAATCTGGCGATCATGATTTTGATTCATCGTGTTTTGGATAAACATGGGATTAATAAAGAGGCTTTCCAGCTTCTTCCTTCAGAACGTGCTGCGGCAACAGCCCTTTTATCAGCAGTCGAATACGTGGATGCCATTATTCCGAGAGGATCACAAAGCTTAATTTCTCATATTCGCGAGCACTCCCGGGTACCAGTTATCGAAACCGGAGCTGGCATAGTCCATACTTATTTAGATGAACGGGCAGATTTAGAAAAAGCGCGAAACATTATTCTTAATGCTAAAACAAGGAGACCAAGCGTTTGTAACTCTTTAGATTGTCTTATTCTACATAGAAGCCATTTGGGCAGGCTGGAATACATTCTTGATCCTTTGTTGGATAAGGGTGTTCAAATTTTTGCTGATCAACCCTCCTTAGAGGCCCTACCTGCAAATAGTCAGATATCTGAAGCTCATGAAAGCCACTATGGCACGGAGTTCTTAAGCCTGAAACTCGCGATCAAAACAGTGAATAATTTCAATGAAGCATTACAACATATTGATCTTTACTCATCAAAGCATTCTGAAGCCATTATTTCGGAGGATGAAAAATCTATAGATCAATTCCTATTGGAAGTTGATTCAGCTGCTGTATACGTAAATACCTCAACCGCCTTTACTGATGGGGCCCAATTTGGGCTAGGTGCAGAAATTGGAATAAGCACCCAGAAATTGCACGCCAGAGGACCAATGGGCCTGAAAGAACTTTGCTCTTACAAATGGCAAATAATTGGTCAAGGTCAGATTAGAGAATAACGAAACGAAGATTCTAATCAAGAAGCGACAAAAAGGCTCCAAAGAACGTACCTTTGTTATCGCTTATATTAAATCCCAAAAACTTTGAAAAGACTTGCGATTCTAGCTTCTGGTAGTGGCAGTAACGCCGAAAAAATCATGGAATATTTTCAGGATTCTGAAAAGGGTGAAGTGGCCATCATTGGGTCAAATAAGACTGATGCTTTCGTTCTGGAAAGGGCAAAAAAATTCAATGTTCCAACCTTTGTTTTCAATAAAGCTGAATTAACTTATGGGAAGGTTCTTGAGGAGTTGAGAAAAGCTAAAATAGACTGGGTAATCTTGGCTGGATTTCTTTTGAAGGTACCTGAGGAACTCATTGCAGCATTTCCAGAAAAGATGATTAATATTCACCCGGCCTTATTGCCTTCTTATGGAGGAAAAGGTATGTATGGAATGAATGTACATCGGGCTGTCAAGGCAGCAGGTGAAACCCATACAGGCATCACCATACATTTGGTAAATGAGAACTTTGACGAGGGTAAAATAATATTTCAATCGGCTACTGAAATAGGTCCTAAGGACAGTCCTGAGGATATAGCAAAGAAAGTTCATGAGCTAGAACACAAATACTTTCCTGAGGTAATTGAAAGTCTGCTAAAAAACTAAATCTGTTTTTTTTATTAGCTTGCCTTTACTTGAATTCATCCATAAGAATTCATGTAACCTAACTTAACACCTAAATTCCTCCCCGTCACAGGGTCATTTCATGAGAGTTTTTATACTATGCACAGGCAGGAATGGATCCACATCCATCATTAATGCCTGTAAATACATAGAAAATTTTAGCGCTGGGCACGAAACCCTATCAAGCTATTATGGGAAAAGGCGATTCGACTACCCTGACAATCATATAGAAGCTGACAATCGCCTTTCATGGCACCTGGGAGGCCTCGATCAGGAATTTGGAGATGGCCCCCTGTATGTTCACTTAACCAGAGATCGAGATACTACGGCCGAAAGCTTTATGAATCGATTTTTCATTCAAGGAAGTATGGTTGATGCATTCGCTTCAGGCATTAGAATGAC
>CAZLUY010000069.1:0-1645 GCA_964562785.1 uncultured Limnohabitans sp.
AGCGATTGTCGCTGCGAGCTGGCTTCCACAAGACAATGGATTGGAGATTCTCACAGTTGCGGAGTCGCAGCCCATGGACGAGACATGGATTCAAGGAACCTTTGAGACGGCAGTTGCTCATCTTAATGGCTTATCCGTTACCGAAAAGAAAGAGGAAGACATCAAGTCCAACCTTAAAGGCTCCGAAAGAGAGCTCTTCATTCTTGGAAAAGAGATTTACTCCAGAGATGGATATTGTAGCACCTGCCATCAGTCTGATGGCGGTGGACTTTCTGCCTCGCAATTCCCTCCTCTAAGAGGAACCCCATGGGTGACTGGAAGTCCTGAAAGAATGATCAAAATAGTATTGAACGGTCTTATTGGCCCGATTACTGTTGCCGGAAAGACTTACCCAGGCCAGGTTCCCATGACCCCTTATGGTGGTATGCTGGATGATACTGAAGTGGCTGCGGTAATCACCTATGTGAGAAATTCATTCGGAAATGAAGCCTCAGCAATTACCCCAGAGTTAGTGAAGCAAATCAGAGCTGAAACAGAAAGCAAAGAAGGCTTCTGGACCGAGAAAGAATTGCTTGAAGCCCACCCATTGGAGAAGTAAAGAAAAGTGTTGGAGAAAGAATTAAAATAATGGCAAGAGTATTTATAACTGGTAGCTCAGATGGCTTGGGAAAAATCGCCGCTGAAATGCTAATCAAGGATGGACATACAGTTTATCTGCATGCTCGCAATGAACAGCGAGCCAAAGATGCAATGGATAATCTCCCACGTGCTAGTGGAGTTTGTGTCGGCGATTTAAGTAAAGTTGAGGAGGTTAAGGCCCTGGCAAAACAGGTAAATGATCTTGGTCCAATGGATGCCATCATTCATAATGTGGGTGTATACCAAACCGACTCCGCGACCATCTTTGCTGTCAATGTTCTGGCTCCCTATGTACTTACAGCCCTTATCGAAATGCCGAAAAGACTTATTTATTTGAGTTCAGGAATGCATAGAGGTGGTAGCCCGGTTTTTAAAGAGAGTCAATTATCGGGATTGACCTATTCAGATTCCAAGCTGCAGATTTCAGCCTTCGCTAAGTTCCTTTCTTCAAAGTATCTGGAAGTTTGCAGCAATTCATTAGACCCCGGATGGGTGCCTACAAAAATGGGAGGACAGAATGCCCCTGATGATTTGGACGCCGGAGCTCAAACTCAGGTTTGGCTGGCGAGTAACCCAAGCACAAGAGCTATGGTTTCTGGTAAATATTTTAAGTATATGGAAACACAAGAGCCCCATCCAGCAGTATTGGACAGGGGTTTCCAAGAAAGTTTGGTCTCTCTTTGCGAATCTATTTCAGGGGTGAAATTACCTTAATCCCTCTCGGAAATGATTTCAAGTTCTGGTGTCGAACTAGGCCTGTTCCATGGAAGAATTCCAATAAAGGCTTTCAAATAACAATTGTCGCTGATGGCCGAGTAAATAAGGCCGGTAAACAAAACACCAACCAATAAGTCGGTGAAAAAGAGATCGAATATGTAGTTCCCAACAAGGAATATTCCCAGCAAAATCCCGAGTGCAAGCCTGAACTGTCGATCAACAGTCCATACATTTTTTGTTTTCTTTTCCCCCTCTTGAATCACAGCCATTTGATTTTGCATCAAGCTTA
>CAZLUY010000070.1:0-7738 GCA_964562785.1 uncultured Limnohabitans sp.
CTTTCAGGGTTTTGTGCATCCCGAATTTCCTTCAATAGATCTTCAAATGTTACTCCTTTTTCCGGAGCCTCAGCTGGCGGAATATCCATCTGTCGCTTCTTACGCTGAGCTTCCTTTTTCTTCTTCGACTGACTGGCCGAATAAATAAAGTAGACAATCACCGCCACGATGTAGAGTATATTTCCCCAATCCATATTCTTTCTCTTGCTTCAGGTGATCATAAGGTAAGTCATAGATATGGAAATGCCGACAGACAAACCCAATAAATTGACAGCAAAGGATTAAGCTAAAAGCTTAACACAAGGTTATCCCACTTAATTTGTTTATTCAAAAAGCCCTAATTAATATTCACTTTCTGTGAAATAATTACAATATTTCGTGTAATAACGCTTAATCCCCTGGCATCGAGAAATGGTATTTTAATTCTCCTTGTCCCCAGATTTTTATAGTTGAAATGAAGTTTCAGACGGAAAGTGGTAGAGAGGCCATACTATTTTTTAAATGCAAATTTTTGATTTGTGTAGCCTTTATCATTATGCTAGCGATTGCATCTGTTCCGAATTCGCTGGCACAGAACAAAACAGAGAAATCGAAAGCCCTTCAAAACTCCCAATTCTTCACTATCAGTGATGGTCTTGCAACTAATTGCCTGGATAAGGGCTTTACAGACTCAAAGGGTCGACTTTGGTTTAACCCATGTGAAGATGAAGCGCGAAATCAACGCCTATCATTTTTTCAATTTGACGGAACACAGACTTACACCTATGAATTACGACCGGATTGGCTAGAGGAGTCTGAGCCCTCTCCTATCTGGTATAAGTTCGATGAAACTCCCAGCGGGTATTTTTACGGTTCAGATATAGATCATAAAATCATCTTTTGTTGGATACCTGACACTGAAAACAATGCCTTCTTTAAGCTGAATGAAGGTGAAGTGTTGCTCAACATGGTATCATCTCAAAAGGACGAAATTTATATCCTTTCCATATATGGAATTACTCCTGAAGATTCCAATAAAGGGAATTATCGAATTAGGAAGTTTGTCAAGGATAAATCAGAAGTATTAGGGTCCATAGAATTAAACTTTGAGGGAGATGTTATCCCACATGAACCTGATCGATTTCATTACCCTTTAGAGGTCATCAACAATCAGCTGGTTTGGTTCCACCAACGTAAGGGTTTAGTGAGCTTTGATCTCAATAGAAACACGGCTGAATTTACCTCTTGGCAAGACTTTGACCTTCCAATCCCTATAAAAAAATACTATTTCGATTATCCCATCACTACCAATATCTATGGCCATCGCAATCCCAGCCTGGAATGGAAAATATCGAAGGTATCAGAAAACAAGGCACTCCTCTTTTTAGGAATGCACAATGGTTTTTTCGCACTGGATCCAAGCAATAATCAGCTAAAACCCTGGGAAGATTTAAATGAACAATTCATTCAAGGTGAGAAAATTAACGGGCTCACCTTGAATCGCGAAGAGCCGACAGAAATCTATGGCGGGGAACTGTTAAGAATCTTCACGACCAGAGATAAATCTGGAAATCTTTTCCTGGCCTCAGCCTACCATGATCCATGGGGAAATAAAACGGATGAAGAATTAAGGGGTATTCTGTTCGATTCAGCAGGTAATTGGAAGAACTGGAACCAGGAGTTGTCAGAGATTCGGCGAAACTCCAAGTTTGACCTTTATTTCCCTGGAGTATTTTTCAGTGGTAATTTCAACCAATACATAGCCTCTACCACTTTTTCAAGTGGATTTTCCATTCATAACATCTCTCAAAACTTAGGAATAAAGCACAAGTCAATTTGGAGACTTTACACATTTAGTCATCTTATCCAAATGAGTGACAGCACCTTACTGGTGAATAATAATATACAGGTCAGAAAGCTTCGAAAAGCTGATAATTTTTGGGACTCTCAATGGTACAGGTTAACAAATTGGTGGCAGTTAAGTCCAAGGGAAAACTCATCGGTAGTAAGTCATGATAATAGATTCTGGGTATCCACAGAATATCATGAGACTCCTCAAGTTGGCCTACAATGGTACGATCCCGAAAAGGTAGAAACAGGTATAATATCCACCGATATCCAATTTGAAAAATTCGAATTTCTGGATGATCATAAGGTCTTGTTAATCGAAGATGACCCCTCTCAGGAAAAAGAAGGTGATGTATACATCTTCGACTTGGAAACAGGAAAATCATCTCCTTACATGGCAGGAGGTGAGCATCTCAGGCTAGGTGTCAAGGCCAACGATCTTAAAAAAGAAGAAAATGGCATTGTTTGGATCGCTGTACAAAATGGGCTTTGGAGAGTCAACTATGAAAAGGGTCTTGCCGACAAATTTGATCACATTGACCTTCTGAGAAATGAAAACATCCAAACCTTTCATAAGGATCCGAATGAATTGCTTTGGATGGGAACGGCATCCAAAGGTTTGATTGCCCTTAACAAAGAGACAGAAGAAATTATCCAAATCTCCGAAACAGATGGTTTAGCCGATAACTCGGTGAAGTCTATAGTCTGCGATTCGGATCATAATCACTGGGTCGCTACAGCCAATGGATTATCAGTGATTGATCCTTCTAATCGAGTATTATTTAATCTTGATGAAACCGAAGGGTTCTTATCCAATTGGTTTAGCCTTCACTCAAGTGGGAAACTATCCGATGGTACTCTGGTCTTTGGAACAGAGGGTGGATTGAATTTTTTGGATCCAAAACATGTCATCCAAATCTTGTCTTTAAAAGAAGCCAAAGGTATCTATCTAACAGAAGCAGAATTCTTTGATTCTGATAAGGATGAAGTAAATATTATCAAGGGTCTTAGCCCTATCAATGAACCCATTGTTCTTGAGGCAGAAAAGAGATACTTGAAACTAGATTTTGCTCTTTCCGACTATGTCGGACTAAAGGGACAAAGTTTCAGCTACAGGCTCTTGCCTGATAATACAGAAGTCAAAGGCGATATAAACTGGACAAATTTAGGATCAACCTCAAAGCTGGAACTATCAAATATTGCCCCTGGGGATTATATAGTTCAGATCAAAGGAAATGATGCTAATGGAAACCCTGTAAAAGCGGCTTTATCCATACCTATCCAAGTAGAAGACTATTTTTACAAGCAGTCGTGGTTCCTTCTTTCCATCCTTGCGATAGTTCTTTTAGCAGCTTGGTTCTGGATCAATAGAATTAAGGTTGAAAATATTCGCCTGGAGACTGAAGTAGAAAAAAGAACTGCCAAGATTCGTCAGGATAAAAAGCTGATAGAAAAACAGGCGAAACTTCTTGGGGAATTGGATGTAATGAAATCGAGGTTCTTCACTAATATTTCCCATGAATTCCGAACTCCTCTCACCGTGATTCTCGGTGTCAATGAGCAGGAAATGGAACCTGAGAAGAAAACTGGGCTTATTCGAAGAAATGCAAATATCCTCCATGGGCTGATAAACCAAATCTTGGATTTAAGAAAACTCGAGTTTGGACACCAGACTTCGCATATGATTCAAGGTGATATAGTGGCTTATTTACATTACATCACTGAGTCCTTTGAATCTCTTGCACTTTCCAAGGAAATAAATCT
Source organism: uncultured Limnohabitans sp. (assembly GCA_964562785.1). GTDB lineage: Bacteria > Bacteroidota > Bacteroidia > Cytophagales > Cyclobacteriaceae > Algoriphagus. Next base: position 3,592 of record CAZLUY010000070.1, read on the forward strand.
GACCATGTCCAGCAGTCATGATTCTCTGGTTTTGGATTACGATCATGAAAAGATTCTCATTATGGTCTCAAACCTTTTAACTAATGCGATTAAATTTTCAGATAAAGGTGATGAGGTAAAGCTTGAGGTCACGGCAGACCTCGAAGGACAGAAATACCAATTGTTTTTTAAAGATGATGGCATAGGTATCCCAAAAGAGAAATTGGAACATATTTTCGATCGCTACTATACAGTTGAAGGAAAACAAAATCGAATTGGAACGGGTACTGGAGTTGGTTTGACCTTGGTAAAAGAATTAGTAAAAGTCTTAGAAGGAACCATAGAAGTAGAAAGCCTTGAAAGTGAAGGGACCACTTTTACCATCACCTTACCTATCAGTAATAAAGCCCCAATTGCGGATTTAGTACCGGACAAATCTTTACTGCCACCTGCTTATGAATCGGCAATTGCACCTATTGAGGAAGACGAATCAAAAGAGTTGCCTAAAGTTCTGATCGTAGAGGATAATCCTGATGTAGCAGAGTATCTTTTTGCAAGTTTAGAAAAGGAATACTCTTTAATCTATGCCAAAGATGGAAAAGAGGGTTCTGAGAAAGCTTTGGAAGTAGTACCTGATCTGATCATAAGTGATGTAATGATGCCAGAAATGGATGGTTATGAGCTTTGTAATAAACTGAAAACAGATCTAGCCACTAGTCATATTCCTATTATCCTGCTTACCGCTAAGGCAGATCAAGACTCGCGGATAGAGGGGATTAATCGAGGAGCTGATGCCTACCTTGCAAAACCATTTGATGAAAGAGAGCTAAAGGCACAGCTTAAAAATCTCTATCTACAGCGGGAAAGACTCCATAGACGCTACACAACGGTCCTAAATCTTGAACCTTCAGAAAATGAAGAGCTGAAGCAAGAAGATGTTTTTTTAATCCGGGTGAGGGAAGTGATTCTTGAACATATGGATGAGGAGGAATTTGGAGTTCCAGAATTATGTAAAGGCGTTAACTTGAGTAGAACTCAAGTCCACAACAAAATCAAATCTCTCACAAACAAGTCCACTTCTCAGTTCATCAAGAAAGTTCGGATGGAAAAAGCAAAGGAACTCTTTCATTCAACCGATTTAAATGTTACCCAAATTTCACTTGAAGTGGGAATTCCAAGTCTGGCCTATTTTTCAAGATTATTCAGAGAAGAAAATGGATTATCCCCACAGGAATACCTAAAAAAGGTTCAAATTGAACAGTAGGTTAAACATTCCGAACATGTAGTCAACAGCATAAAGGGCGTATTTACCTTCTTTGTAAAGCGAATCGGACAAGTCTCAATTTGAAAAAACAAAACAAAGAGAGATAAATACCAGCCCTCTATGAAAACGACCAATCAAGGAGAAAAACCTTGCTCCAATTCAAGTAAAACCAAGGCATTCATAAGCTTTATTAAAAGTGTAAGCTTTTCAGTTCTTTTTGTCTTTGGCTCCCTATCAAGTCACGAGACTCTAGCTCAGGAAAGCGATGAAGGAACCTCAGCAAATGATCTGGCCAAGGAGCTTGCAAATCCCAATGCCACACGTGGGCAGATGTTCACACTCTGGGACATTATACCTTACAATGGAAATCTTGAGAATGCGAATCAACAAACCGGCTATGTGTTTAGCTTTCAGCCAAGCCTTCCCATTCCACTAGCCGAAGGTACAAATCTCTTTGTTCGGCCTCTGATACCTATTTATTTCAGCCAACCAGCTTTTGGCGAGGATGGATTCGAAAATAAAGGAGGACTAGGAAATATAAGCGCAGATGTAGCGATTGGTAAAACCTGGCCTTCTAAATGGATGACATTGGTCGGTGTATTTGCCGGATTTCCCACCGCCACCAATGAACAGCTAAGATCGAACTTTACCACTATGGGTCCGGAGGCAGTGGTGGGTAAAGTTACCAGTTTCGGATTTTTAGGAATACTGGTAAATCATGCCTGGAGTCTGAATAGTCAGGATGCTGATGCAGGGAGTCTAACCATCCTACCTGATATGATGTGGACCGCCACAGGTGGTAGAAATAGAGCCAGCGTCACTGCAGGACAGTATTTCTATGTAGTAAACCTGAAAAATGCCTGGCAAATAAGTGCTGCTCCTACCTATGCCTATAACCACACTGCAGACGAAGGCAATCGCCTGACACTCCCAATCGGAACTGGAATATCCAAAGTGGTGAGCTTCGGTAAGCTCCCAGTAAAACTAGGATTCCAATACTGGTATTATGTTGCCTCACCTGAAAATTTTGGGCCCCAACAACAATTTAGATTTCAAATAGCTCCTGTAATTCCACTACCCTGGTAGCAGCAAAAATTTATACAAAATGAAAAATCGAAAGCATATGAACAATCGAAAAAGAACAGCCAAAGCACAAGACAGAAGAAGTTTCATAAAGCAATCCGCTTTTTTCGCAGGAGGCACCTTGCTTGCCCCGTCATTTCTAGCCAGCTGTGCATCCAGTGGAGAAACAGCAGACTTTATTTTCCAAGGCGGGAGCATCATTACGATGGATCCTAACAATGCCAGCGCTCAGGCCATGGCCGTGAAAGATGGCAGGATTGTCTCAGTAGGAAGTATGGACATGGTCAATGCCATGAAGGGCAAATCAACGCAGATTGTTGACCTTGATGGCAGAACCCTAATGCCTGGTATGATCGACCCACACGCACATACCTATTCAGTGGTAAAAGATGATTTTATCATTATCAGCCCTACTGAGGTAGACTCTTTTGATGATGTGATGGCTAAGCTGAAAGAAGGAGCAGCCAAGTTAAAAGAAGGTGAATGGCTTTTGGCCGCAGATTATGATTCCGTGGTAACCCCAGGCGGACGGCAATTCACTTTGGACGACATGAACAGCATTGCTCCAAATAATCCCTTTCTATTGTTAGAAGGAAGTGGCCACGCTGCCTACGCCAATACTTTGGCATATCAAGCAGCTGGAGTGACTAAAGATACACCAAATCCTACTGCTGGAAGATACTTAAAGGATGAGAATGGCGAATTGAATGGTCGAATGGAAGAGCTCATCACCTTCGGTAAGTTCTTAGCTGTGGCTCAGCAATTGAGTGATGAGGAGATGAAGATGCGCCTTTTACGCATGTTCAATATGGCCGCCAAAAAGGGAGTTACTGCTTTAGGGGACCCAAGTGTAGGACAAAATGCCGGCATGAAGGACATACAACAATTACAGGAAATCATGCCTCAATCTCCCATTCGGCATCGTGCATTTTTGGTTTCTACTGAAATGGATCTTTGGGAAAAGAATGGTATTGGTCCCATGTATGGAGATGATATGTTTAGATGTGTGAAAATTAAGGCTTGGTCTGATGGAGCCACTCAAGCATTTAGTTCTTACCTCAGAGAACCTTATTTGAATAGTGAATCTCGTGGTGCATTAAATTATACCGAGGAACAATTGTACAATGCCGCGAAAAGGGCACATGATGCTGGATGGTCATTGGCCGTTCATGCGAATGGTGATGGTGCTATCGATGTGTCTCTAAATGTTTACGAGCGCATTTTAAAAGAAAACCCTAGAGACGATCACAGGCATAGATTGGAGCATTGCAGTGTTGGTCACCTAGATCAGTTTGACCGTATGAAGTCATTGGGTGTTACCCCAACGTTTTTAATTGGCCACGTACGCTGGTGGGGAAAAGCTTTTAGAGATCAAATTCTGGGACCTGAGCGCATCGAATACTATGATGCCTGTAAAACAGCTTTAGACAAAGGCATACCATTTACCTTCCATAGTGATTATTCAGTAACACCGATAGAACCACTGCGATATGTACAAGATGCCGTGACTAGAGTGATGCACGATGGCGGTGAAGTATTCGCCCCAGATCAAAGAATCCCAGTTGAAGAAGCATTGAAAGGTGTGACCACCCATGCAGCTTGGCAGCTCTTTATGGATGATATCGCAGGAAGCCTTGAAGCAGGTAAATATGCGGATTTGGCCATTTTAGAAGATGACCCTACGAAAGTGGACCCATTGAAGATCGAACAGATCAAAGTCAGTGAGACCTGGTTGGGTGGTAAAAAGAATGACCTCAACTCTTAAAATTATAAAATCATGAAACCATTAGAAATTAGGCTAAAACTGATTATTTCAGCAAT
>CAZLUY010000071.1:0-2170 GCA_964562785.1 uncultured Limnohabitans sp.
ACGATACTAAGGTCACCATTCTCGGTCACCTTCAAAGAGGTGGTGCACCGTCCTCTTTCGATAGATTGTTGGCCTCTAAATTAGGGGTTACAGCAGTTGAAGGACTATTGGCTGGTAAGTATGATGTAATGGCTGGATTAATCAATAATAAAGTAGTCTTCACTCCAATCAAACGAGCTATCGTGGATGATAAATCTGTGGATGAGGATGACTTTAGGATAGCTAAAATTCTTTCTACCTAATTGATCAAATACGTTCTATACTTAGAAAGCCTCTTCTTTAAAGAAGAGGCTTTTTTATCTCACAGTTTGTTCACATTGAGTTCACCCTGGAGTCAAATGAGAAATTTACCTTTGTTTATCTCATAAGGAATAGAAGGATTTTTTTTCGAAACTAAACCTCTCTGAGGGATTGTTTTTTGGGTGTATTATTGTTAAAAGCGCTGGTGTGACACCAGCGCTTTTTTTACTTCAAAATTGCAGATGAATTAGCACCCAAGGTTAAAGAACCTTCTGAGAGTTCCACATCTCCGAGCTCATAATGAGTTCTTTCGAAATTCTCAGGAATTTCAATTGTGACATCACTTTTGCTCAAATTATGTAGCACCAATAATTGAACTCCATCATGATTTCTCTCATAACCCATTACGAAATCAGGAATCTCAACAGAAGTCAATTGTAATTCTCCGATTGCCAACGCTGGGGTTTCATTTCTAAGGGCAATCAATTTTTTATAGTGATTGAAGTAGCTATCAGGGTCATCTCTTTGCAAGGCCAATGGAGTAACAGATTCATCAGTAGTGTACTCTGCTTCTATCCAACTTGCTCGACCGCTATCCTTATCTTTTGTATCCCACAAAAACGGCTCGCGAATATTCTCATCAGGTTTCAAGCCTAGCATTCCGATTTCTTCACCATAATACAGATATGGAGCACCAGGCATGGTTAGAAGCACTGCACTTGCCTGCTTATAAACCGCGGGATCCGAACCCAATTCATTCAGAAGTCTTGGCTGATCATGATTGGAAGAAATGGTCGCATCAACAAAATCAGTCGTTATGCCCTGGTAAAAATCCAATACGCTTTTCTGAATTTGTGGTAAGAGCTTACCATCCTGCTTATTCAAAGCATCAAGCAAGGTATAATGGAAATCGAAATTGAATAAGGCAGGCAAACCAGGAAGGTAAGGAGCTACAATTTCTTTCTTATCGTATACCTCTCCTACTAAATAAATGTCTGGTTTGATCTCCTCCATTCTCTCCCTGAACTCTTTCCAGAAAGCATGATTGTCTAATGGTCGATCATCTGGAAAAATATGCTTCGCGGCATCAAGGCGGAAACCATCAACCCCGACTTCCTCAAGCCAGAATCTTCCAATATCATAGATTTCTTCACGAACCTTCGGATTGTCAAAATTTAAATCAGGCATTCCGCCCCAGAAGAAACCATAATAATAGTCCTCCCCTAGTCCTGGATCGTGCCATTGACGAATATTATCGGAATCAAGGGTAATAACCTTCTTATCCAGAAAATCGGCAATAGTATCTTTTTGAGCCCACACATAATAATCCCTGTATGGATTGTCTCTACTTTTCTTAGACTCTAAAAACCAAGGGTGTTGGTTACTGGTGTGATTGATTATCATATCAATCACAATCTTGATATCTCGCTTATGAGCCTCCTCAAGAAGTTTCTTGAAGTCCTCCATTGTACCATAATCAGGATGAACAGATTTGTAGTCAGTCACATCATATTTATGGTAGGTTGGGGATTCCATTATTGGCATGAACCAAATAGCATTAGCTCCCAATTCACTTACATAATCAAGATTCTGAGTGACACCATTGAAGTCACCTATTCCATCCCCATTGGAGTCATAAAATGACTGCACAAAAATCTCATAGGTCACCCCGGCCTGAGGCCAATAGTTCTTAACTCCTTCAGAAGTAATTTCTGAGGACCTTTCTGAGGGTGAATCACAACTGCTGATTAGTACCATAAGAGCTAAGAGTAAAGGGATATAATTCTTCATAACTTTGGATTTTTGAATCAATCATTTAAAAAAAGAAAGCCACCCTTGGTGGCTTTCTTCAAGCTATAAAAGCTAATTAGTTTCTATTAACAGCATTCAGCATATCAAATGCTTCTTCAAGTCGAGCAACAAAGCTCTC
>CAZLUY010000072.1:0-2492 GCA_964562785.1 uncultured Limnohabitans sp.
CCTTCGTACTGATTCAAAGCCTGAATCAAAATATTCACTGATTGAAAATCCAGATGGTTTGTAGGCTCATCTAGCAACAAGAAATTGGCTTCTGAGATTAGGGTCTTCGCCAAGGCAACCCGTGATTTCTCCCCACCGGACAGAACCTTAATTTTCTTAAAGACATCGTCATTTGTAAAAAGAAAACATCCGAGTACATTTCTGAGCTCCATTTCAGTCTTTTTACTTCCAGCCTGAGTCATCTCCTGAATAATCTCATTATCCAGAGTCAGTGCTTCAAGTTGATGCTGGGCAAAGAAAGATTTTATCACATTGTGCCCTTGAGTTCTATCTCCCTCAAACACCTCAGAACCATCAATCATCCGCAGAATGGTGGATTTTCCTTTTCCATTCGCCCCGATCAAAGCAATCTTATCTCCTCTCTCAATTCGAGCCGTGGTATGATCAAAAATCACATTGTCGCCATAAGCCTTAGATACTTCATCTAAGACAACCACATCTCGACCAGACTTTTGGCTAAACTTAAATCGGAAATTAACAGCCACTTGATCATCTACAACCTCATGGACCTTTTCCATTCTGTCCAAGGCTTTGATCCTGGACTGTACCTGATTTGATTTAGTCGCCTTAGCACGGAATCGTTCGATAAACCTTTCGGTTTGCTTAATCATTTGCTGCTGATTCTCATAGGCATTCTGCTGAATCTCCATCCGCTCCTTTTTCTCCTTCTTATAAAAAGAGTAGTTACCAGAATACAAGGTCAAAGTAAGGTTCGCCACCTCAACGGTACTGCTGATGCAATTATCAAGGAAGGTCTGATCGTGCGAAACCACAATTACGGCCCCTTCATAAGTTTTGAGGTAATTCTCCACCCATTGAATTGATGGCAAATCAAGGTGGTTAGTAGGTTCATCCAAAAGCAGCAGACTTGGCTTTTCTAGTAGTAATTTGGCTAGCATTACCCGCATCCTCCATCCTCCTGAGAAGGTTCGTAACGGCTTGCTTAAATCAGCATCTGAAAACCCGATACCCGCCAATACTTCAGCTGCCTTAGCTTTAATCGTATAACCCTCATTCGCCTCAAACCTGTCCTGAAGGCTCGCCAGCTTATTCATAATCTCCTCAGAATAATCTGTCTCCATTTCCTTCAAGACTGCATCAATCTGAGTTTGCAACTCTAATGTTTCCTTGAATGCCTCAAGGGCCACATTCAATATGCTATCATCAGATTGATAAGAAAGCAGATCCTGATTCAGAAACCCAATCGTGCAATCTTTGGCCTTTTGAACCTCACCTGAACTCGGTTGGTAATCACCATTAATAATCTTTAAAAGGGTCGACTTTCCTGTACCATTTTGACCAACCAAACCAATTTTTGCTTTTGGCTTGATATGAAGGTTGGCATTTTCATAAAGAGGCCGTCCACCAATGAAATAAGAGAGGTTACTTATGGATAACATGGCGCAAAAATAAAGATTAACCCGTTGATAAAATGCATATGTCTGAATTATATGAATTCACTAACTTCACCTCCCAAATTATATCGTTATGAAATATTTGAATCTGAAATCAATGGTAATTCTTGCTGGAGCAGGAATCATTTTCTCGGCTTGTCAAAATGGAGAATCCAAAGAAGTAGATATGGATACTGCTGCACCTGCGGCAAACATGACAGACATATCTGATGCTACCCCTGATGTTCAATTAGATAAGTTGAATCTTCCTGAAGGCTTTGAAATAGATGTTTGGGCAGCTGATGTCCCAAATGCAAGATCACTTACTATTTCAGACAATGGGACCATTTTCGTAGGTAATAGACAAGAGGACAAAGTTTATGCAGTTGTTGATACAAATGCAGACGGAGTTGCTGATAAGCGATACACTCTTGCTAGTGATTTGAATATGCCTAACGGTGTTGCCTTCAAAGATGGCGACTTGTATGTCGCAGAGGTAAATCGAATTTTAAAATTTTCAGATATCGAGAGTAACCTGGGAAACCCTTCTTTCGATGTGATTTTTGAAGGCTATCCTGAAGAAAAACATCACGGCTGGAAATTCATCGCATTTGGACCAGATGGTATGCTGTATGTACCAGTAGGCGCTCCATGTAACATCTGTGAGTCTGAAGATGAAGTCTTCGCTTCAATCACCAGAATAGACGTTAATATTGCTAACCCTCAGCCAGAAGTTTTCGCGCATGGCGTAAGAAATACAGTTGGTTTTGACTGGGACCCTCAGACTGGAAACCTTTGGTTCACCGACAATGGCAGAGATATGATGGGTGATGACATCCCTGATTGCGAACTAAATGTAGCTGACAAAGCCGGAGATCACTTTGGCTATCCATATTGGCATGCAGGATCAGTTAAGGATCCGGAATTTGGAAATGAAGGAGAAGGACAAAGTTCTTATATAGCACCAGCGGCGAAGTTAGGAGCACATGTGGCCCCTCTTGGTATCAGGTTCTATGAAGGAGGAATGTTCCCGGGTGA
>CAZLUY010000073.1:0-7627 GCA_964562785.1 uncultured Limnohabitans sp.
GTTCTCCAAAATAGTTCAGAACCTACTAATTGAGTACTGCACAAGATATCTCCAAGATAAACAACGGAATCAAGTTGAATATCTTGAAGTGCAATACAAGAAGAGCGAAACAACATTTAGAGAAGCTCAGGTTGCCTTGACCAATTTTCGTGAAAGAAATCAGGGAATGTACCTTGAGAGTCAAAAAGCTATAGAGAGGAATTTGAATTCTGATTACAATTTGAAATTTGATCTTTACAGAACTTTGTCTCAAGAGTTGGAAAGAGCTAGAATTGAATTGAATAGCCAGAAACCAATATTCACTTTAATAGAACCACCGGTTATTCCTAATCGCCCAGCAAGCCCCAGGGTTCTTATTACCGTAGCGTTTTCATTTGCACTCGGATTTGTCTTCGGGTTGATGGCGATATTCGTGTATTATTTGAGAGCTTATTTTCTCCTTAAATCTTCAACTTGATTGAAGGTTTCAGTAATTATTCCAGTTTTCAACAATGAAAGATATTTAGCTGAAACCTTGGAATCGGTTAAGAACCAGAGCTATAAGAATTGGGAATGCATTATTGTAGATGACGGTTCTAACGATGATTCAGAAGAAATAGCTCAGTCCTTTTGTCAGGACTCAAAATTTCAGTTCATTAAGCGAGAGCAGAATTATCCAAAAGGGGCGAATGCTTGTCGAAACCTTGGAGCGCATAGAAGTACTGGGGACTTCTATTTATTCTTGGATGGGGATGATTTGCTTTCTGAAGATTGTTTAGAAAAAAGGATAGTGGCGTATGAAGATGAAGATCTTTTTATATGTAATTCAGGAGTTTTTGATGGGGAAATATCTAGGGCAAAACTCTTTTTTCCTTCACTTAGAAAAGATCTGAAAAAAGAAGATTATTTAGGGCTGTTTTTAGAGTATCTCACTCCTTGGAATATTCACAGTCCAATATGGAGTGGTGTTTTTTTTAAAAAACTGGGAGGCTTTGATGAAGGGCTACAAAGGTTTCAGGATGTTGACATTCACATAAGGGCATTGTCGTCGGAACATTCTAAAATTGGTTTTGACAAAACAGATACTTTAACCAGCTATTATAGGAAGTCAGAATTTCATCAAAAAATGAGCCTGGATAAAAGACGCTTTCTGCTGGATCAGGGATTGCTGTTTGTTGCCAAAGTCAAAGATAATGTGAAGGAAGAGCTTCATATTAGATTACAGGGCTTATTGATGTATTTACAATTTCGATTTGAAGAGGTTTTTGAAGAAAAGGACTCAGATCGAGTTCATTTTCTAACGGAGGGCATTTTGGGCGAAAATTCAAAGGACAAGCTGTCCAAGGAATTTCAATTTGTTAGATTCCTTTATGAAAAAGTCATAACAAGGCCTTCTAAGGTTCGAAAAATTCTAAGTTATGGAGCTTTTAGGATGTATTCAGGTAGATTAAAAGAGCAAATTTTGGCATGAAGCTCTATCATGAAAATATAGAGTTTTGGGATTTTCTGACTTTGCCTTTTTACCTACTGTTCGCCTATTTTCTTTTAGTTTTTGTTGCTAAATCCATCCTTCTTAAGGATACTAAATTTGTTAACCTTCACTTCCTTGGTTTACTAGTTTTCTATTTGATTATTGGTTTGATTGATTATCAGGTTAAGCTTATTCCGTTTTTTCCAGACACCAATCTTTTTACCAAAATCCTAGAAACTGGACAAACACCATATGATCAATCAATTGGGGTTAGAATTGGCTATAAATATCTTGCTTATCCAATATTTCAGCTATCGCTAAACTCCATCTACAACTATTTTATTTTTAACATATGTTTCTTCCATATAGGACTTATCCTTCTTGCAGGTGCATTCAATAGGTTTTATGAATTGAAGGATGTTTGGGTACAGAGGTTCTTTCTCATTTTGGGAGTTTTGTCACCCACAGTTATCGTGTACTCTTTTACTCCTTTGAGAGAAAGTTATTTTGTGCTCGCCTTGGGCTTTTTCTTTTTCGGAATTACCAAAAAGAACACGCTCAATATTTTCTTGATTCTAGGAGTTATTCTCGCTGGAATGCTTCGAATTCAGCTTTTACTATATTTCTTCATTCTGGTTTTTGCCAAATATTTATTCAGTCTTAAGATTCGACGAAGTGTACTTGTTAGCCTAATTCTCTTGACAATACCAGTAGCATATTTGGTTCTAAATTTTCTTGCTCAGCAGATTGTCAATATTCGCATAACCCCGGAGGCATTGAGCGTTTTTCGAAACCTCCAAAGAATGGAATACATCAAATCTGGGGTTACCTATCCTGAAGTGTTTTGGACAAATTGGTTTGAAGTAGCTTTAGATTTTCCTGGCCTTTTCTTTCAATTCTTATTAAGTCCTTTTCCGGTAGTCATTTTCATCCCGTTTTGGACAAAGTTGGCCTATTTTGCTGATGGTATATTTCTTCTATTTCTGTTGTTTGTGGCATTTTTGTCCATTAAAGATTGGAAGAATTACGGGATGTGGTTTCTCTTTGCAGGAATCTATGTAGCGATGTCGGCCTTTTTTGAATTTCATCTTTTTGGGGCAGTTCGGCATAGGCTACCAGCAACACTTTTGCTTATGTCTATCTCAGCAATTTCATTGGCAGGGTTATACCAAAGGTTCAAGTGGATATTCAAGTATTGATTTCTACCACAAGCTCGGATCCTTCCAAGTTCACTTCCCTGAATTTCAATAAGCTTGTCGTTTCACAGAACAAAGAAGGTGTCGATTTAGATGAACCTGGTTACAGGTTTCTATCATACGATGAAAAGGGGCTTTCCAAGAGCCGAAATAGATGTCTTCAATCAGCTGAAGGAGATCTAGTTATGGTGGCTGATGATGATTTAATCTATTGTGACGATTTTGAATCTAAGGTGATTGAAGCCTTTAGAGATCGCCCAGATGCAGATGGGATTACATTTAGAGTCGTTACACCTGAAGGAAACCCTTATAAAGGTTATTCCCAAAAGCCTTTCAGGCATAATCGGAAGAGTATTTTTAATGTTTCTTCAGTTGAGATGGTTTTTAGATTAGAATCCATAAGGAAGAATGGTTTGAATTTCGATGAAAAATTTGGTTTAGGTGCAAAGTTTAAGAGTGGTGAAGAGACGATATTTTTGAATGATGCGTTGAACAGAGGAATGAAAATTTATTTCGTTCCGGAGGATATTGTCATTCATCCTCTTGAAAGTTCAGGTAAGGTTTTGGATGAAAATTTTTTTTATAGCAAGGGAGCACTAATTAAGCGCATGTACTCTGGGACAATATTTATGGTTTTAGGAATTCTTTTTCTCCTGAAACAGATAATGAAAAATCAGAATCAATTAACTTTGGCGGCTTCAATCCAATCCATAAAAAAAGGTTTTAGAGCCCTATAGGTCTAATGCTTGTATCAATTATTACTCCGGTACATAACGCTGCTTCCCATGTGGAAGAAACTATTGATTCTATTTTGAATCAGACGTTCCAGGATTGGGAATTGATATTAATTGATGACTATTCAACTGATAACGGGGTTGAAATTCTCAAGAAGTATGAGAAAAAAGATTCAAGGATAAGGGTACTGGAAAATGATAACAATGAAGGTGCTGCGATTACAAGGAATAGAGGTATTAGAGCAGCAAAAGGGCGGTATATAGCTTTTCTTGATAGTGATGATTTATGGCTTCCAAATAAACTGGAAAAGCAGTTGGCTTTTATGAAGGAGAATGATTACGCCTTCACTTACACGAGTTACCATATTTTTAGAAACGATCAGAATGAGGGGATAATGAATGTCCCGGAAAAAGTTACGCATCAAGAGTTGTTAAAGACATGTTCCATAGGATGTCTTACCGTTATTTATGACACGGAGAAAATTGGAAAGATGCTGATGCCAATTATTTCCAGACGACAGGATTTCGCACTTTGGCTCAAAATCTTAAAAGAAATACCTTACGCATATGGAATGCAAGAGCCACTCGCTAGGTATAGATTAAGGAATGACTCGATATCTGGAAATAAATTCAAGGCAGCTTCATTTCAATGGAGAGTATATAGAGAGTTTGAGCGATTAAATTTTGTTCAGGCGGGATACTATTTTCTCCATTATGCATTTAATGGGGTAATCAAGACCTACTTTAAGAACAAAAAGTAAAATTACCTAGGTGACCTTAATTTCAGTTGTCATCCCAACTTTTAAAGATTCAAGGCTGGATAAATGCCTTGATGCCATTGAAAAACAGGCTAATCAGGATTTTGATTTTGAAGTTATCGTAGGTAACAATGCTCCTGATGATCGTCTGGATTTGAAAGACAAGTATTCCTACAATTTAGAAGTAGTATCCGAATCTGTTGCAGGATCCTATGCCGCGCGGAATAAGGCTTTAGAGATTGCTTCTGGAGATTATGTTTTATTCACCGACTCGGATTGCATACCTAAGGACAATTGGCTTTTATCAGCCAAACGAGCAATTAGTGAAAACAAGGAGGATTTGATTGCTGGTAAGGTTGAAATATTCTCATACTCAGGGAGTACCTATGGAAAGTTTGAAAAAGCCTTTGCTTTCCCCAATAGAGATTATGTAGAAAAGGAGGGGTTTGGGGTAACGGCAAACCTTCTGGTGAATAGGAAAGTATTTCAAGAGATAGGAGGTTTTAAGCAAGGGCTTTTGACTGGAGGCGATGCCGAGTTTTGTCAAAGGGCCATACAAAGAGGATTTAGCATTACCTATTACGATGAGATGCAAGTGTTTCATCCAGCTAGAGAAACTTGGAGCGAGATGAAGGTAAAAGCGAAACGCTTTGGGGGAAAAATTCCAAAGGACGACAACAAACTTCTCGTATTACTAAAAATTCTGGCAAAATATCGGGTAAGGAATCAAGATTTTTCTTCTGTCAATAAACTGGAAAAGCCAATTGGTGAAAAGCTTAGTTTCCTTATGATTCTTGCGAGGATTCGTTGCGTAGAAGCTACGGAGTCTTTGAGAGTGTTTTTTGGTAAAAGCCCGGGTCGATTGTAGTCTATGTTGAGGTTTCATAAATTTTTGATTCTTCAATTTCTAGTCACTTTATCTTCGGTAGACCTGGTTTGCGCTCAAAATCTAAATGCTGGGTACCCGGTACTTGAGGAATTTTTAAGAAGGGAACAAATTAAAGGGGACTTCGACCCTGGGAATTCATTTCAGTTGAGGCCTTTTAATTTTAGAATGCTTCGTGATTCATCTGTTTCTGGTAATGAAGTCCGAAAGCTTTTAGGGGGGCAAAAGGTAGAAAAGTCAACTTCTTTTCAATTTGGTCTGCTGCCAATCATTTCGTCTACCGAGTATAATTCAAAAAGACCTTATGGATGGGGGAACAAGGGACTCACTCCAAATGTAGGTTTCCAGACATACTTATCTGCAGGTATTTTTGCTTCAGTGGGTTTTCTCGAAGTTCAGTTACAGCCTGAGTTTACGTTTTCTCAGAATAAATCATATCAAGGATTCTCTCCAGACTTTTCTAGAAGAGTCATTCGGGACAGATTCTTTTATTGGAATGATGGTGATAACCCTGAAAGATTTCAAGACAATTATTCAAGGTTTTGGTGGGGACAATCAAGAGTTCAGTTAAACTTTGGAGGCTTTGCATTGGTAGCTTCTACTGAAAACATCTGGTGGGGACCAGGACAATTTAATTCATTGATTTTCAGTGACAATGCTGAAGGATTTCCTCATTTAAAACTTCAGTCTAACAGACCTTTGAAAACTCCACTTGGCAACTTTGAAGGTCAAATCATTATGGGTAGGCTTGAAAATAGTTTCCTGGACCCCTCTCAGGACCCGGGACTTAATGACAGATATTTTCAGGAATTTGAAGATGACTGGAGATATCTCAATGGCTTGTCCCTTACATACAATCCTGTTTTTCTTCCCAATCTTTTCGTCGGCTTCAACAGAACCTTTCAACAGTATAATGAAATGAAAGGTGATGACTTTGAGGACTGGTTTCCAATATTTGAATTTTTTCAGAAAGAAAGATTCTTTGAAAATGGAAATACGGTGATTTTTGACTCCCAAGGTCAAGATCAGCAAGTGTCAGTTTCATTTCGATACATGATTCCAAAAGCTATGTTCGAAATTTACACTGAGTTTGGAAGAAGAGATCACGCATTTAATTGGCGAGAATTTATCCTTAACCCAGAACATGCCCGTGGTTACCTATTTGGCTTTCAAAAACTTTTCAAAGCCAATAGGGACAATAGGTTTATTCAAGTTCGCGGTGAGCTCACCCATCAGCAAGAGTCTGTAAATCGATATATAAGATATCGTGGTCTTGATGGTAACCAAACCTGGCATACCCATGCTCTTGCAAGGGGCTTTGTGAATTATGGACAAACGTTGGGAGTAGGTTCAGGGGCAGGGGCAAACGTACAAACAATTGAGGTCAGTCTGATTGAAGGAATGGACAAGATGGGAGTAAGGTTTGAACGCCTCGCTAACCATCAGGATTTCTTTTATCGGGCCTTCGGCCAAAATGATGAAAAGAGACCTTGGGTTGATTTGAGTCTCGGTCTTCTTTACGATAAGCGATGGGACAGACTAATTTTAAGTGCCCATAGCCAGTTTATTTACTCACAGAATTATCAGTGGATGTCTTCCGGAATTTCGACGAATGAATTTCCGAGTGGACAAAATTTGTTCGCTTTTTTTGCTGGACTTAACCTGATTTACGCAATTGGGTCGAATTAAGAAACATCATGTTTTTTATCAGGCGGAAAAGTATACTTTTGCTAGCTGATTTTTCATTGAAGGCTCAGCCAGTAGAGTTGAGTCCTTTTTGCAGGCTAACCTTTACTAAGTAAAACTATTAACCATCATTTTTGAAATGATAAAAAGTGTAAAAGAGTCAAAAATAGCCATTATTGGTTTGGGCTATGTTGGATTACCTTTGGCGGTAGAATTTGCGAAAAAATTCCCCGTTGTTGGACTTGATATCAACGAGGAAAGAATAGATGAATTAAGAGCTGGGAATGATTCGACATTGGAGGTTGAAGACGAGTTGTTGCAATCTGTTCTTGTTTCCGAAAATCCTTTTATAGGTTCGAGGGGACTCTTTTGTTCCGCATCAGGAGCTGATGTGGCAGACTGTAATATTTATATTATTACTGTTCCAACTCCAACTGACCAACATAATAGACCAGTTTTGACTCCGATGCTAAGCGCATCAAAGGCTATTGCTCAGCATTTGCAAAAGGGTGATTTGGTGATTTACGAATCCACGGTTTATCCAGGGGTAACGGAAGAGGAATGTGTGCCAGTTCTAGAGAAAATATCTGGACTCAAGTATAATTCAGATTTCTTTGCAGGATACTCTCCAGAAAGAATAAATCCAGGCGATAAGGAGCATACGGTTGCTAAAATTTTAAAAGTCACCTCTGGAAGTACTCCTGAAGTAGCTGATTATGTAGATAGTTTATATCGTGAGGTTATCACAGCAGGCACCCATAAAGCGACCTCCATCAAAGTGGCCGAAGCTGCCAAAGTGATTGAAAACTCTCAAAGGGATATCAACATTGCTTTTGTAAATGAGCTTTCCAAGATCTTTAATCTTCTTGGAATTGATACACAAGAAGTATTAGAAGCAGCAGGCACCAAGTGGAATT
>CAZLUY010000074.1:0-3062 GCA_964562785.1 uncultured Limnohabitans sp.
CTGGAAACAAAAATTGCTTCGGTCATAAGTAGTCGAAATAGTAGACTCTAATTTAATCGGAAAATGAAGGAATTGAAGAGACAGGATAAAAAAAGCTAGTCTCTTTTCAATCATATAATTGAATGCAGACTAGCTTTTATAGAAATGGGCTTGGCCCAGGGGAGCTGTTTATAAGCTTTGCTCAAATAGATTGATTTTGTGGTCAAACTCTTTTCTCAACTCTTCATTCTGGATTCCTTCTTCTGAGAAATTAGCATGAAATGAAGGGAGGGAGAAATCAGCGATGATGTTTCCGCCTAAATATGGGAATCCTGATTTTGCTGCCTGAAGGACAGTTGCTCCTCCTCTTCCTCCTGGTGAAGTAGCCATCAAGAACATAGGTTTTTCTTTCCATGCTTTTTTATCAATTCTCGAGAGCCAGTCATAAGCATTTTTGAAGGCAGCTGTGTAGGAGCCATTGTGCTCGGCCAGAGAAACCACTAACCCATCGGCTGAGCCAATCAATTCACTCAATTCCTGTGCTTGGCTAGGAATCCCGTCCTCTTTTTCTAAGTCTATACTGTAAAGAGGTAGATTAATCTGAGATAAATCAGCTACCTGTGTATCCGAATTGGCTACCTGATTTGCAGCATACTCTGCGAGTTGCTTATTGATGGAGTTTTTACTGTTGCTTCCGCCAATTGCTACGATCTTTTTCATTCTTATCCTTTCAGTTTTATTATCAGTTCTTTTAATGTTTTTGCTTCCTCGTCTGTCAAATTATTCTGCATTGGCTTGTGGAAAGCCATGACCTTTTTGTCCAGCCTCTTAAGTAAGTCCAGACCTTCAGGGGTGATGATAATGTCCATCTTTCTTCTGTCTTCGGCACAAAGAGTTCGCTGAACCAAACCTTTGGATTCAAGCTTGTCGACGATGCGGGTGACATTGCTGGATCGCTGGACCATTTTTTCCAGAATGGTATTCACCGAAACTGGTTTTCCTTTAGCCCCCTTGAGAATCCGTAGAACATTAAACTGTGGTTCATATATCCCAAATTCTTTGAGCTCTCTTGTCACTGAATCCGTGATCCAATGTCCTGTTTTTATGATCTCTAACACCGCCTCGAAATAATTATTCATAACAAGTACAATAGTTGTAGGTACAAATATAATTGAATTAAACTTCACAAAGTTCCTTGTGCTCGAATTTTTTCTAATTAAGAATCAGAAAATCACTTCTGGGATTCGTAGATGTCGAATTGAGCGTTGATTTCCTCCATTTTAGAGGCATCTGCAAAATCTTCATCGCTCAGCTGGGACAGCTTTTCCAGGTATAAATCGAATTGTCCATTCTTAAATATGGTAAGCATCTTTCCTCCTTCAGGACACTTGGCTTCATGCCATATACCCGGAGGAACAGTGATGGTGTCACCGGGCTTGCTCAGAACTTTTCCATCATCGAATATGAACTCAACTTCACCTTCCAAAATGTAAAATACCTCGGTCATTATTTTATGATGATGTCTACCGAGATGGAATCCTGGTTTTAGTGTGTCTTCCACCATGCATAGCTCTCCATTAGTGTCCCTGGAGGAAACCTTGATGAAGCAATGGTCTTGAGAATAGTTATAATTCTCGCCTTGTCCCTGAAGTACGATTTGTTTTGCTTCCATAAATTCTAGTTTAAGATTGATGATGTATTCGATTACATTCCTCCGAATTCTTTGATACGATTGATTGCATTTTCATTTTCAGGGTTCAGTTCTAATGATTTTTTGAAGCTTTCCATAGCGGAGTCCACATCATCATTAAGCAGATAAGCTTCGCCCAAACTATCATAGAGATTGGCAGAATTAGGATAGATGTGTAAGGCTAAAAGGAAGACCTTAATGCTTTGATCTACGCGAGAGGGACCAAACATCAATCGTAGACCATGAGTGTTTAGCATCCCTTCATTTAACTCCAGATCCGGATGCTCCTTCTTTCGCTTTTCGAATAAAGACTCCATGTTTTCATACTCGGCCAAATATGCCTCATTCATAAAGTCCAGATAGGAATATGGCTTGGTTTGAGCTTCCTTCTTTTTGAGACTTATTAGGCCTTCTGGATATCCATTGGCTTCAGGTTGGCGGTTTATAAACTCATTGGCCTGATTGTCACTCTTTAAGAAACTGTTCAGATACGCTAAACTATGCTCAGCTAGGAATCGATAGGATCTCATGATTTGATCATCAGGCTTATCCTGACGAGTATCCCGATTTGCAAAGAGCACGCCGTATGAGCTGAAGTAGGAGTGGGAAAGATCATTGAAGCGATAGCTATGAATAGTTGAAAAGCTTAAAGAGTCCATGAGCCTGAATTCATAATTTAGCTCCGCAGGCATTCCTTCCTTTTGCATGACTTCTTCAGGAATTATCTTTTGCGCAAAATGCACATAGGGGATGTCGAAATTGTCCAGCCTGAAGTATGGAGAATTCTCGAGTACCCCATAATTATATCTCTCGGTACCATCAAGGCTAATGAAGGCCTTGATGTTGGGGTTTTTCATCACAGTCAAAGCGCTTGACAAGCCACCAAAACTGAAGCCCATAAGCCCGATATTGGTTAGATCTGCTTGTTTATATTTTCGAATTTCCGTGAGTAAAAATTCAAGGTCTCTGGATTGGGTTTCCATGTCCTTGGTGGTTCCACCATCCAGCCACCTGGTCTCAGTTCCTCGAGAAGGTGCAGAGATGACGATGAATCCATGGCTTGCCAGATACTCCGCTAGAGCAAAGTTCTCGATGGAAGAGGCCTGAAAACTTGCTCCATAGACTACGACGGGGAATTTTTCAGGGAGGAAATCCAAATCCTTAAAGGCATTGGCCTCTTCTGGCAAATGCTTTCTGTTTTCCTCGGTATTCCAGAGATATGGAAACCAGTCGAGCAGATACTTATTGGGTAAGTTTTCCCATTCTTCTTCCTCTTTTAAGACTTCCAGATAATTGAGTACAGTCAAGGGTTTTGCGTCACTCTCTGGAGCTTTGGCAGGATACCATATGCTTATGGGGATTATTCGCTCAGCGAATTGCTGGTTAAACTCAG
>CAZLUY010000075.1:0-6466 GCA_964562785.1 uncultured Limnohabitans sp.
ATTTAGGCTTATTGCAAATTATCCTCGTGACCCAAGATTAAATTAGGCAAAATCCATACATTTGGCACTTACGAGTATTTAGGAACGTTTTTTATGACTGAGAAAACAAATGAATTGCCTGAAGAAGGCAAGGTGACTCAAGATTCTGAACTAAAGGATCAAATGAGTAATTTATCAAAAGAATCTGAAGCAACAGATAATGAAGAGGTTAATCCGGAAGAGGATAGTAGTGCACCAGAATCTAAGGAGGAAGAGGTGACTCCTGAGGTTGTAGAAGCTGACAATTCTGATGACAAGGTAGAGCCAATTGAAGTTGAAGCTGCTAATGCAGAAACCCAGGAAGCTGAAATAAAAGAAGAGACTTCAGAAGAAAGTACTGAAACTCCTGAAGTAGAGGTTTCATCTGAATCTGAGGAGAAAGAAAAGGAAGAGGTTGAGTCTGCCAAGGGTGATGATACTGAAGCAGAAGACACTGAGGAAGAGGAGGAAGAGGAAGAAATCGATTTAACTTCTCTGGACAAAGCAGGTCTAATTGCTTTGATTAAGGATAAAACGAGTGAAGGAGTTCCTTCAAAAATAGACCGTTTGGTCAATGATATTAAGCAGGCCTATCAGGCCATCGCTAATGCTGAGAGAGATGAAGCTCGCGCCAAATTCAAAGAGGAGGGCGGTGCTGAGGATGACTTTGACTATAAGCCAAGTGATCAGGACAAGGAGTTTGATCAGTACTTCTATGAACATAGGAGAAAAGTAAATACTGCCAGAAAAGAAGCAGAGAAGCAAAAGGATGATAACCTGGAGCGTAAGAATGTTCTTTTGGATAAGCTAAGAGAATTGGTGGATGGTGAGGAAACTACTCTCAGTATGAATGCCATCAAGGAAATTCAAGCGGAATGGAAGTCAATTGGGCCAGTACCAAATGCTCACAATAGAAGTCTTTGGGCTAGCTATAATGCTTTGATGGATCGTTTTTACGATAACCGTAGTATTTATTTCGAGCTTAAAGAACTTGATCGAAAGAAAAATCTCAAGAGTAAAATTGAGTTAGCAGAAAAAGCAGAGGCCTTAAAGGACGTTGCTGACCTGCAGACAGCTATCAAATCTTTAAATGAACTTCATGAAGAGTACAAGCATTTAGGGCCTGTTCCAAGGGAAGATCAAGAAGCTCTATGGCAAAGATTTAAGGCTGCTTCCGATGCTGTTTATGACCGTAGAAAGGAATACTATGATAGCCAGAAAGAAGTATTCCAAAAGAATCAGGAGCTAAAAGAAAAGCTCATCGAATCTCTTAAGGAGTATACTGCATTTCAGGCTGACAGAATTAAGGAATGGAATTCCAAAACCAAGGAGATTTTGGATATCCAAAAGGCCTGGGAAAAAATTGGTCCTGTTCCTCGTGAAGTTGGTAAAGAAATTAATAAGACCTTCTGGGCTTCCTTCAAGCAGTTCTTCCACAACAAGAACCTGTTCTTTAAGAAGCTAGACGAGATCCGTGCTGAAAATCAGACCAAGGCTGAGGCATTAATTGTAAAAGCCGAGGAGTTAATGGAAAGTACCGATTGGCAGAAGACTGCGAGTCAAATGATTGGTTTGCAGAAAGACTGGAAAGGTCTTGGACCAACTCCTGAAAAAACCAGAGATTCACTTTATAAGCGCTTTAAACTTGCTTGTGATACATTCTTCGATAATCGAAGAAATGCCAACAAGGCAAACAATTCTGAGTACGAAGCTAATCTTGAAAAGAAGAGAGAGGTTTGTGTTAAGATTGAAGAAGCTGCAAAATCGGATGAAGTTTCTGAAGCGAGCCTCACTGATCTTGTGAATGAATTCAATGCCATAGGTTTTGTTCCTAGGAAGAATATGAAGGAGATTCAAGCAAAATTCAAAGAGGTGGTAGATTCCTTCCTGGCTAAGATTGATACCGAAGGATTTGATCGTGAAAACTTCCTTTTCAAGCTTAACCTGAATAAGATTCAATCTGATCCAAATGCCTCAAGAGCCATTGGTAAGAAAGAACATGGTATTAGAAGACAGATTTCTGATCTGGAGAATAATATTACCCTTTGGAAGACTAATCTAGATTTCTTTGCTGCCTCCAAAACAGCAGATAAGCTTCGTGATCAGTTTGATGGTAAGATCAAAAAAGCCGAAGAAGAGATTGATAAACTGAAGCAAAAACTTAGCATTCTAAGGGACTTGTAAAATAATCTTCCTCATCCTGAGGAAGATAGGATTTTTCCTTAACTGATGCTTGTACTGAAAAAAGTAAGCTTCTATATTTGCATCACCATAAAGGAAACGCCTCCTTAGCTCAGCTGGTAGAGCAACTGACTTGTAATCAGTAGGTCATTGGTTCGATCCCGATAGGAGGCTCATCAAAGCCACTCATTTGAGTGGCTTTTTTGTTTTTATCCAATCGTGCTTTTAAAATCTTAAATCAAGCAAAAAGAGCCATAGAAATTGAATTTTCATGTATAAGTGTTCTTATCCTATTCTCAATTTTTATTAGATTCCATTTCACAAAAAATTAAAAAAATGAAATCAACTCTTTTCTCCATTGCTCTACTACTCGTATTGTCAAGTTTTACATTTAACAATAATATCGAAGAAGAGTATTTTGATGGCAAATGGAACGTTACCATATATGGTACTCCACAAGGTGATGCAACCATTCCAATGAGGTTTGAAACTACAGACGGAGTAACTACCGGATACTTTATTGGTGATCCTTCCGGTCAGGAATCTTCTATGGATAATGTTACTATTACAGATGGAGTACTTAACTGTGCCTTCTTTATTGCTGGATATGATGTGACTCTAAGTCTGGAAAAAGTTGATGATGATAATTCTGCTGGTAGCTTGATGGGAATGTTCAGTGCAGAAGGTGTTCGAGTGAAAGATTGATCTTTAGATCGCTTTTTAGTTTTAAGTAATTAATTAATTCAAAAGATGAAAAGGATAATCATAGCGGTTTTTGCTACATTCTTTATGCTTTCATGTTCTCCAGGTACGGAGGATATAAAGGTTGTGGAAGAGTATATTCAGGCTGTCGAAAATCTTGATTATGAAACCATGGAATCTTTGCTCCATGATAATTATCTAGGATTGGGACCTTCATTTGGTGATTCAATTCGGAAGGATGAAGCAGTTATGAACTATAAGCTTGCTGCTCAAGAGATTTACGAAAGTATCAAGTATAATCGTTCCAGGAATGCGGTTGTGATTGTTCCGGATGGTGATGATCGCGGCCAGTGGGTATCTAATTGGGCTGAGCTAAGTATAGAATACCAAAGGACAGATGTTCCTGTTACTCTTTGGGCAAATTCTATCTATAAGATTCAGGATGGTAAAATAATTAAGACTTACACGTTTTATAATGAAGCTGATGCTTACGAGCAACTGGGCTTTAGATTCTAAATAATTATTACTTGAAATGAAAATTAAGCTGTTTCAATCACTGACATTATGTTTCTTCCTTATGGGAGCCATAACCTTGAGGGCGCAAGATGTTCCTACGACACAGGTATTGCCTGATACTGCACAAATGAGCTATAATCAAATATCTGCCTCAGGAGATTTAGCAGTATTCCCTTCAAATGGTCAATCTAAAAATCAACAAAAGATTGACGAATTTGAGTGTTATAAATGGGCGATGGAAACCACAGGAATTGATCCATTGAATCTTCCTAAAATAGAAGTAGAAACTCAGTCTGGACCAACAGGTGGGGCTGTAAGAGGAGCGGCCAGAGGAGCCGCTGCGGGTGCCGCCATTGGTGCTATCGCCGGTGATGCAGGTGAGGGAGCTGCAATAGGTGCTGTTGCTGGTGCCTTGAGAGGGAGACGAGCGGGGAGACAGGCCCAGGCGCAGGCAAACCAACAGGCACAAGCTTCTGCTGATGCAGCTGAAGCAGAAAGACGTCAGAAGTTTATAAACGCCTTTTCAGCCTGCATGGAGGGAAAAGGCTATACAGTCAAATAATAAGTCCTAACAATAAAAAAAGCCCTGATTGATTCAGGGCTTTTTTTATTCCATTAAAAATCCGGAGAAGGTTACACTAATGGGTATAGTGTATTCTCCCATATGGACCTGATGCCTTTCGATCCGATCCAAATTCTCTTTATTGACAATGAAAGATCGATGGGTTCTGACAAAGAAGGAGGGAAGAGCTTTCTCCAATTCTGAAAATGTCATTCTTGATATTAGCTTCTCTTTCTTCAATTGAAAAGTAACGTAATTTCCTGCTGCCTCACAGAACAGCAAATCTCCAAAGTTCACCCGAATTTTACCTTCAGAAGTCTTAATAAATAGATGGTCTTCTGATTTATTCGCATTGAGCTCCTTCCACTCCTGAGCTTTCTGGCACGCCTTTAAGAATCGGCTTAGAGGAAAAGGCTTAAGGAGATAATCCAAAGCATCGAGCTCAAACCCTTTTACAGCGAATTCTGAATAAGCTGTCGTGAAAATCACCTCAGTTCGTGGTGGAACCAAGGCTGCAAGATCAACACCTGAAATATCTGGCATATTGATATCAAGAAAGACCAAGTCAATCTCCTCTGATTTAAGATATTCTAGCCCTTCAATGGCATTTGAAAACACCTTAACAAGGTCTAGAAAGGGAACCTTCGATGAATGAGCTCTGATTACTTCCAGGGCCATGCTTTCGTCATCGATTGCTATAGCTTTGAGCATTTTAATCTAATTGAAGGGAGAAATGTACAAAATGCTCAGCATCATTTGCCACAATATTCAGTTCGTGCTTTTGAGGATACATGACCTGAAGTCTCTTTCTTATGTTCTCCAAGCCAACTCCTGACTCATCCTTAGGATCTTCAAGGGCTTTTGGTGGTTGAATGGAGTTTACCACATCCAAATGTATGGATCCCTTTAAGCAACGAAGATTAATCTTAATCCAGGACTTATTCTTTGTACTGATCCCGTGCTTGAAAGCATTCTCTACAAAAGGGATGAGCATCATCGGGGCGATTTTACCATCACAAACTTCATCACTCAATTGAATATCTACCTCCAGGTTTTCTTCATTGCTAAATCTTAGCATCTGAAGGTCTAAGTAATTCTTTAGATATTCTATTTCTCGTCTGAGAGGAATTTTATCTAGTTGGTTTTCATGTAACATGAAGCGCATCATATCACCGAGCTTCTGAATGCCATCTGAGGTCTTTTCAGCATTCTCTATTAATGCACTACCATAAAGGGTATTCAAGGCATTGAAGAGGAAATGAGGATTGATTTGAGACTTCAGAAAGCTCAGGTTTGCTGAACCCACATCTACCTGATAGCTCAAGTTGTCAATTCTTTCTTTTAAGGCGTTGTATCGATCAAAACCAAGATTCGATAAAGGTATGACAGCAAGCTGAAGTAAAAGAGCGATTCCGATTCCTATAAGGAGAAGAACAGGTTGGCCTTCTGCAGATGCTCCGATAATGAACCCCATGGAAGGAACTCCAACCAATAGCACATTAAAGATATTGGCCGCTCTGGTTTTTCCTTTTTTCCTAAGTCTGTAGATGAGAAAATAGTTGAAAACAACGGCAACCAGAATACAAACAAGAATAACTGTAAAAATAGGCCCCATACTCCTCGGGAGAAGCATCGAAAGCTGGGACATAAATAAAACCACAAAGAAGAATATGCTACCTAATCTTATGCTGTTATAAAACTTAAAATCTTCCATTCTTGGTGGAAGGAATACCTGCTTAAGGAGGAATACCCATACAAGATAGCCTCCATAAATTGCTAGCGTTTTAAAGTAGAATGGTGTGAATGCTGTGTCAGTGATTCCTGAGCCATAAGCAAAAAGGGATATAACCACATAGGAAATCACCGCAACAGGAATACACAGGGCGATGAGCATTAAAAGGTTTTTATTCTTTTGATAAGCTGGGATGAGCCTGATGTGCAGAATGTAAAAAACCAGGAAAAAGACCATAGGGATAATTACCCGGGCAAAATATTCTAGAGCATCACCGCCCCATGCATAAAAAGAGGTGTCTCCAACATTAAGAATGTTGACGAGAATGATTATGAGAAATAAAAAGGTAATTACCCATTGCTCAATTTTTTGAAATGCTAGTGGTTTAGACTTCATTGGTGCGTTTTTTTTAATATCAGGAATTTTATCAGACTGACACAAATTTGAGCTCAAACTCTCAATTGACACTTATAATATCTATCGAGGTGTATAGTGTGATTAAAAGACCAAGAATGATCAGGATTATGTAACCGAGGTTTGATTTCATTACTTTTTTCATCTGATGATTCGAAGATTTACATACCTGAACCCAGAATCAAAAAATTGTGACGAAACCAGTGTTCCCTGTGACGAAAAGGCTTGATGGATTGCTTTTCCTAGAAAGGATATTCTGTTAAATCTATTTGCCACATCCATGGCAAAATGAAATACACCATAAAGCAGATCAACACAATAGAGATCAGATTAAGCATAAA
>CAZLUY010000076.1:0-3926 GCA_964562785.1 uncultured Limnohabitans sp.
GGCAGGGCCATTTAGGCAGATTTCACCTGAGCCTCTTTCTCCTTTGATTACATAGGTCTCCAAACGCTCACCATTATCAATGTTGACGATATGAACCTTTTCATTTTCTATAAGATTCGCAGCATCCATTAGATCTTCATCTATTGTAATGGAGCCTACATAGTGTAATTCTGCCTGGGTGATCTTCACCCTATGTATTTTGGATTTTAATACTTGGATATTCATTCTTGGAAATTTGCCGCAAAACTAGTCAACAATGCTCAGATTGTCTATTAATCTGACATCACCAATTTTTGCTGCTACGCATATTGAACTTTGATTTTTTGGATCAAAGCTTTGCAAAACTTCAAAAGTCGATGGATTGACGAGTTCGAAATACTCCATGGTTGTGTTTGGAGATGCTTCGAAATTATGTTGGGCCTTTTTTTGGACGTTCAACCAACTTTCACCTGCAAAAAGTTCTTCCTTTGCTGAATTTAAGCTCTGATAAAGAACAAGTGAGATTTTTCTGTCAGATGGATTTAATCTTACGTTTCGTGAGCTAAAGGCTAAGCCATCCTCTTCCCGTCTGGTAGGAACCGTTTTGATATCAACCTGGAAGTTAAGATCTGACACCAATCGCTTAATAACAGCCACCTGCTGTAAATCTTTTTGTCCAAAGAAAGCCTGATGCGGTCTGATAAGGTTGAATAATTTACTCACAATGATACCGACACCATTGAAATGGCCCGGGCGATTGGCTCCTTCAAGTACTTTTTCTAAATCTCCAAAATCCAATTGCATTGATGTCGGTTCCGGATAAATAGTGTCCGTAGAAGGCACGAAAACATAGTTCACTCCTTCTTCCTTAAGTTTCAAAAGATCGTCATCTAGCGTCTTCGGATAGGCTTGAAAGTCATTCGGATCATTAAACTGCGTTGGATTGACGAAAATTGAAACCACTGTAAGATCGGTGGCTTTTTTTGAGGCTTTCACCAGGTCAAGGTGTCCTAGGTGCAAGGCACCCATTGTCGGAACTAGCCCTATCTTTTTGTTGACATGAAGGGCTGACTTCCAGATTTGATTCCATGCCTTAGGCGTATAGATTACTTCCAAAACTCAGTTTCAATTTTAGTCAAATGCCTACAAAATTAGATTAATATTTAGCCTTCGGAGGCATTTCAGGCTTTTTTTCTTATCTTTGCGCAGTTGTTTTTTCACCTTTCAATTAAAATCCAATAAGTATGTCTAAACTACGTATTCTCTACGTTGCAAGTGAAATCAACCCTTTCCTACAAACTTCTGAAGTCGCCAATTTCTTGCGATCCCTTCCACAGGCGATGCAGGAGAGAGGCATGGAGATCAGAATTTTGGTTCCTCGGTTTGGTTTAATTAATGAGCGAAAAAACAGACTTCATGAAGTTGTCCGATTGTCTGGGATAAATATTGCCGTTGGGGAAGAAGAAAAGCCTTTAGTAATTAAGGTGGCCTCTATTCCTAATGCAAAGCTTCAGGTTTACTTCATCGACAATGAAGATTATTTCCAGAGAAAGCATGTTTTCCACGACAAGCAAGAAAACTTCTTCGAGGATAATGACGAGAGAGCAATCTTCTTCTGCAAGGGCGTTATTGAGACCGTGAAGAAGCTTGGATGGGCACCAGACATCGTTCATTGTAACGATTGGATGACCAGTCTTATCCCAATGTATTTGAAGACCACTTACAAGAATGAGCCACTATTTAAAGACACTAAATCTGTCTTTGCAATTTACAATAATGGCTTCTCCCACACCTTCAGCGACGATTTGTTAAACAAGGTTAAGATGGTCGATATTGACGATACAATTTTAGCACCTTTGCAATCCAAAGACTTTGAAGGCTTTATCAAGATGGGTATGGAATACGCAGACTTGGTAGTTAAAGGCCACGAAGTTTCTAAAGAATTAAACCAACTAATTGAGGATTTCTCTAAAGACAAGAAGTTTGAAATCAGCATTGAAGCAGAAGAGCAAGCTCATGAAGAGCTATTTGAGAAATATAACGAGCTCGCCGGTTAAATGGGCCTTTAGGTTCATCTTGTCCCTTCCAATATTAAGTTCTTGCAGCGATCCATCAACAGTGGGTCTACAATTAGCTCCTGAAAACAACCAGATTGGTGTATTTTTTCAGGAGTTTAATTTAGACACTGAAGTGGTATTGCTTGATTCATTTAATACGACAAATCAAAGTATTTTGGTCGTAGGGGATGAAGTAGATCCATATTTTGGAAAAACGAAAGGCACCGGGTACACTAGGCTATTCATTGACACCTTTGAAGAAAGACCGAGATCTGATGCTCGGCTTGATTCTGTACTGTTCACTGTGGACGTTGTGAGTGTGAATGGTACCGATTTAGACGAGCCTAAGATTTTCACGGTGCACAGGCTTACTGAGCCAATCCTGGATACGCTTTATTACAATTTTGATGCGCTTCAATTTGAGGAGGAGCCACTTGCCGGGTCTGAGGTGACTTTTCTGGAATCGAAGGATACCACGCTTCGCTTGCCGGTCTCTCCAGAGTTTGCTAATGAGCTTTTCAATAAAATGCGACGTGGTGAGGAATTCGAGGATCTCTTTAGCTTCAGAGATTATCTCTTTGGTGTGGCCTTGCAAATTGATGATAATGCCAATACTACTACCGGGGTAAATCTTGGATTTGAGACTGGATTTGAAGTTTACTACAGTTACCAAAACGATACGGTTTCAACAGTCTATCCTATATCCACGGCTTCATCAAGGAGTTTTAATGGGGTAGAGAGTGACCGTTCTGGTACACCAACGGAGGTTGTTCAAGACTACGGAGTAGCCTATAAAACAGGTTCCAAAGTTGGAATGAAAAGCAATTTAGGAATGGTTATCAAAGTGGATACGAGTCCGTTCAATGAATTTCTCGATACACTTCAAGGAATTACATTCAATCAGATCAATTTTGAAATAGGAGAAATAGATGAAGTACCTGAAGGACAAAATCCGATTCCATTTATGATAATGTACTTCACGGATGAGTCTAATGATATTCTTACCAGGTCGGATGGACAACCATTAACGGTACAACTTGATGGCCAGCCGCAGGTAGCTGAAGACGAAGACGGAAACATAGAACCAACCGTAATTGCCCCAGCTGAATTAGTCTATGATCAAATTCTTGAAAAATATGTGGTACAAATAACATCACATACGAATGCCGTTTATCGGGATCAATTAATGAGAAAGGATTGGCTACTCTATGGGAACTCTCCTTCTGCTGCAGGAGATGATTTTAAGAGATCATTTAGACAGTTTGTCGTAGATAATAATAAACTGAAGGTTAGAGCCATCTATTCCAAAAGGAACTAAGCCATATTTTCAAAAAGTTATTGTAATCCACTTCTTTATTTTAAGGAAGTGGATTATTTTTTTTGGCATGAAACCTGTTTCTTTGCCTATCCTAATTTTTACTAGAGTTTTTTTTCAAAATGTGTGGAATAGTAGCATATGTAGGAGAGCAGGAAGCTTTGCCTATCATCATCAAGGGACTTAAGAGATTAGAATACCGTGGATACGATAGTTCAGGAGTTGCTCTTATGAATAATGACGGTCTGAACATCTATAAAAAGAAAGGGAAAGTAAGTCATCTCGAGGAATTTCTAGCTGACCAGGGAGATTTGTCTTCCCATATAGGTATAGGACATACCCGTTGGGCTACGCATGGTGAACCTAATGATACCAATGCTCACCCACATTACTCGTCGACTGAGAAGATTGCTATTATCCATAATGGGATCATAGAAAATTATGAAGTCTTGAAGCAAGACCTGATGTCAAAAGGCTATTCCTTTGATTCAGACACTGACACTGAAGTATTCGTCAAGTTCATTGAAGACATCTATGTAAATAATTCATTTAGTCTTGAAGAAGCTTTGAGGCTA
>CAZLUY010000077.1:0-7187 GCA_964562785.1 uncultured Limnohabitans sp.
GTTCCATAGTCAGGCCTACAAGATCTACTTTGAATAGATCCTCGTTGGCACGGGTCATTCTTTTGTGATGACTTATCGCCATCCTCAGCATATTAAAGGGTGCTATTATAGTGTCTACTATACTACTGCCTGCCGGGATAATTACACTTATATGCTTCATAATCATCTAATTGACTTCAAAGATAATCAGACTCTGTGTCGTAAACAACCCCTTAAGTAGTCGTAAAAGACGCCTATTAGATGCTGTTTGTTGACATACCTTTGTTATGTAATCAAAACAAAAATTGTCATGAATACAGCAACAGAAGTATTTACAAACGAAAAAAACCTAAATAATAAAACCATGAAAAATCAAAATGTAATGGTGGTCTATAAGTGGACTGCTAAAGAAGGAAAATCAGAAGCACTTAAGGGAATCTATCAGGAAGTGACTGGTCAAATGGAAATTAATGAGCCAGGAGCACTCAATGTGCAGTGCTATTTTGATGATACTAGCTCGACCCTTATAGTAATGGACTTATTTGCTGATGCCGGAGCAGTTGGCTTTCATTTAGGAACCACAGCAGCAAGTCACTTCCAGGATCTTTTACAAATTGCTAATCCAGGGGAATTCATCTTTATGGGTGATGTTCCTGAAGAAATGAAGCAAGCTGCCATTGGTATGGGACTTCAGGCTACTTTTGCCCCTTCAGTATTTGGCTTTTCCCGAGATTAAGAAAAGCTAAGGCAAAAAAAAGCGATCCAGGATTATCTGGATCGCTTTTTTTATGATTATGATTCCTTATTCCACGATGAATTTTCCTCTCATAATAGAGTAGTGTCCTGGGAAGCTGCAAATGTAGTCATAGATCCCAGCAGCAGGTGCATCAAAAGTGATAGTCACGCTTTCACCACCTCCAATAATCGAAGTATTGGCAATCACATCATCACCTTCAGGAATATACTCAGTATCCTTTGCAGAAACCGCAGCTGAAGCGAATTCAGTTACATTGGTTCCTTCCTTGAGTAGAACAAAATTATGACCCATAACAGTCTTCTCCATTTGACCTGTATGAGTCAAGGTAAGGGTAACTTTTTGTCCAGCCTTTACTCTAAGGATGTCCTTGTCAAATTGCATCTGGTCATTTGAAGCAAGCTCCAATGTTACCTCTGCAGGCACATCTGCACTAGTCTCGGTTGTCGCAGTTTCAGCAGCAGCTTCAGTGGATTCAGATGAAGTCTCACCCCCACCACAGCTGGATAGAATCAAAGCAAAAGCCAGAAGTTGTAATACTCTAATTTTCATGATCTTTCTTTTAAATTTTATTTGGTTTATGAGCTAATTCCAAAGAATTCAACACAAAACGGATTGTTAAATTTCATTGTTTAAGGGCTTCGAAGTTAAGCTTAAACGAATTTCAAACAAACTCCTTTAGGAGATTTTAGAAATAAGGACCTGTCTATGATTTCTTTAGCTCCATCCTAAGGTAGATCATGTGCTGACACTGTATTCCGTTTTCGAAAATTGGGTTTGGATAGTTTTCCAAAAAATAGTCTTGAATGACGTAATTGTCTTTGAATCCTAGGGTTCTATACAAGCCTAATTGCTTTAGGCTTGAATTTCCAGTCCCAATCCAAAGTGTTTTAGCTCCTCTTAACTTTGACTCGGCAATGGCATATCGGATCATCCTTCTCCCTATCCCTTTTCCTCTGAGCTTGGTTTTTACAGCAAGATTCTTGATTTCATAGCTGTCTTTGCCTCTGAGGCAAAGGAGCAATATCCCTACTATTTCTCCCTTCAGCTCTCCAATAAAAGGGATAGAGTCTTTTAGGTACTTCCCAATATGTTTTTCTGATGGATCCGCTTCAAGTAGCAGGTCCATGGAAATAAGTGATGTGTCGAGACACTCCTTGATTTGAAGATTCATTTTGGCCTTAAGATATTACTTGCGCCCAAAGAGATTAATAATGTATCCGATTACAAAGAAGACAAAGCCAATAAGACTTATTGGAGGGAGTCCACCGTGCCAGCTTCCAGGGTTCACCCATCCTTCATAACCCATAAAGAACAAATGCATCAGTGTCAAAAGCATAGCAGTAAGGAGGAATCTTCTTGAGGTGATGAACTTGATAAACTGAGTGTCTTCTCTTAGGTGGGTTTGAAAACTCAGGTTGTAACCCCAAAGAACCACGAGTGAAAGCACGCCACCGAGCATACTGAGCCCTCCAATTAAGTTCAAGGTTCCATTCTCAAGGAAAAATTGCTTGTAAATATTCGGCTTGAAAAGCAAAAAGCTCATCAAGGCATGAATTAACGCAAGAAGGAATCCGGTCATTCCTAGTGCTCTTCTGGCATTTAAAAAACCTTCAGGGACCTTCAACCCTATATTATTCAATGGGCCAAAGGTGAAATTAAATGTGAGCAATAGGAAGGAGCTTAGCGCAAACCCTTTATTCAGAATAAAAAAGGGGAAGTCTTTCCAAGGTACTGGCCCAGCTATATGATAGCGAAGTATTGCATAGCCTATGGATAGAGAAATAGTAAAAAAAATGATTTTACCTGCAGAGTTGGGTTTAGATATGGTTTCCATTCCGTTTTTGATAATCTGGTTTTGTTATCCAAAAAATCAAAATACTCAAAGCAGAAGAAAATGGAAATTGGAAAGAGGACTTTGATGTCTATTACCCAATACCTAGTTCTTTTTACTCAATTCTTGTTGGCGAATGAATTCTTCAGTTCGAAGAATTTGCTCCTCAAGATCCCATTCAAAATCAAACCGGGCTTTCAAGAATTCCTTTATCGGACCTAATCCAATTTCAGCTCTTCGCTTATCAATGTTAACAGGGTCGAAAACAGGCCAGACATTAAAAGTCTTTGTTTCGGGATAATATTTCATCTGCCCACCGTAGATCTGCAATTTGCCCTGATCCGTGTTGATTCTATCTTGAGCGCGAACCAAGTATCTTGCTTCTAATTTCCCATCCATCACTGCCTCCTTCATAATTGGTAAGTAGGTCACTCTGGTTTCAGGTGTTGAGTGCTGGAGAACATTACAAATGGTACGGTTTCCATTCGAGCCCATTTCCTCGGGGTGTGGCCAGCCTCTGGTGTCCAGTAAATGGGTGATCTTTTGGATATTAATTTCGTGGTTTGCGTCTACCTTCACCTGATAAGGCTCCAATTCTTTGGCCTCTGCTCCATATATCTGCATGATCGAATCTCGCTCCCATATTGGTGTCTGCTCCATTAACCAAATGGTTTCAAGAAAGGCGGTTAACTCCTTGTCAGGTTTTATACTTTGAGCAGAAACTTGGAAGGAAAATAGGAAGGACAGACTTAGGCCAAGCCAGGTTAACTTTGATTTCATAGGGTAGGGGTGATAGGTAAGGTTCAAGTAAAGAAATTAAGTCAACACTCTTTTTTCCATTAAGGAAATTTAGGATTTGATTGGATAATGAGTGCCATCAGATAGGAGTGAATCCGACCTTTTAATATTGAATGGCCACTCCGGTCATCATTCAAAAATGTCTTTAGGCAGATGCATTGTAACGAGCATATTGGGATAATCCACCACCTCGGCAATTTTCAAATCACCAGCGAGCGAACAAAGCATATAAGCTTCGAGCTCTGAAAGTCCCCGCTCATTTTGTAGATACTTGATCATGTATCTTGTGGCTTTCCGTGCTGCTTCGTCTACCGTTTCGGCAAAGCCGGTTGTTGCGTAATAGGTATCCGTCTCATACTGAGGCTCTGTGATTTCCTTTCCTTTAATCACTTTAACTCGGATCAAGGCCTTCATGTCACATTCCACAGCTGTACCCACTACTTCACCCATACCCTGAACCGCATGGGAATCTCCAATCGATAGAAGAGCTCCTTCAACAAATACAGGCATATAAACTGTCGTCCCTATACCCATATTTGGATCATCCATATTTCCTCCATTGGCTCTGGGTGGTATGGTCACTAACCTTTCATCCGTAGGAGGCGCAACACCAATTACACCTAGAAATGGCTTCAGTGGAATGGTGATATTTTCCGTGAACCTAACTTCATTATTTTCTACATCGAGTGGAAAGGTTCTGAATCCCTCCGGAGTACCTTCACCCCTTAAAAAACCAAAATCGTTGCCAGCAGCTGTCCAACCCCAATCACCGGGTACCAGATCAAGAATTTCAACCGCTATTACATCTCCAACTTCTGCTCCCTCCACGTAGATGGGGCCAGTAATGGTATGGATTTTATCAAAATCGACTGTCTGCCAATCTCCTAATGTGGAATTGATATTCAATTGCCCACCTGTTGCCTCAAGAGTAAGAGCCTCGATCACACTTCCATCTTCCACTTTCAGTTGGTAAGGAATATCTGAGCTAAATTTGTCATGTGTCTGCTCTGAAGATATGCTGTAGTCGGCAGTGGGGAGAGCCTTTTTTTTCGGCTGAACCTCCTCAATAAAAGTGTTTGCAGACTGATTTTCACATGCTGTGAGTATTACAAGAAAAAGGAAAAGTAATCTGAATTTCATATCGAAAACGCTTAGTGCAGTGATTAATAGTTAATTCCCTAATGTATCTGATTCCCACCTTGATTCAAAAACAAAAGCCCCAGCTAAATTGCTGAGGCCCACCTGTCAACTTTGGAATGAATGAAGGTGTATTTTTTCATACCACTTGGAAATACCTTCTCCGATTTCATGAGGATAATCTTCCTGGATGAAGTGCAGGCCTTCTCCCAAATGGATCATCTCCGTATTTCTAAACGTTTCCTTTATGACTTTTACATCCTTCTCCTTGATGGCAACTCCCGGGGTCACATAAAAGCAGAGCTTAGGGATTTCAGAAGATGCTAGCCACTTTGACCATGATTTGACTGGGGTAGTGACGCTTGTCTCTTTGCCATCTGCAAAAGGCACATCAAATGGCCAGGCAAGTAAGGGTTTCCGACTCCTTACAGTTTGATAAGGTGCTCCATAAAACTCCATTTCCTCTGCGGTTAAATCTCTCAGAATCATATCAGGGAGCATCTTTTTGATAAACATATTGCCTCGCATGACCATAAGCTTGCCGAAGAAAGGGTTTCTGATCATTTTCATTGCTGTTCGAACAGAAAATGGCATATCGAAAAGCGTAGGGGCATCATACATGGCTTCCATAAAAGCTATTGCCTTGATATTCTCTCGATGAAGATTTGCGTAATGAAAACCCAAACCTGATCCCCAATCATGAAGAATCAGTGTGATATTTTTCAGACCTAGCTCTTCGATGAAAGCTTCTAAATAACTGTAGCTATCTGCAAAGCCATAGTCCAGTTGTGGCTTGTCTGATTTTCCCATACCTATTAAATCCGGAGCGATACACCTCCCTTGAGAGCTCAGATGAGGTATTACATTTCGCCATAGGTAGTTGGAGGTAGGGTTTCCATGTAAAAAGAGAATTGGATCTCCGATTCCCTCTTCGATATAGTGGATTTTACTTCCCTTTACTTCCAGAAATTTTGATTCAAAGGGGAAATCTGCCGAGATGGCTTTCTTGTCTTTTGTTGATAGGTTTTTGTTCATCATTCCAATTGTTTAAGTGTTTCTGACAATTGGATGCATACTCAGGAAATTGTGACAAGAATTTTTGAAAATACTACTTCCTATATGAAAAAATTCATTCCAAGTATCTGATTAACAGAGAGTAAAGATTTAATCGAAATGCTTATGTAATTCTGGGTCTTCAAGGATTTCACGCACTACTGTGTCCTTGTCAAAATGCTTTTTGCTTGGGTGTTTTCTAAAGAACTCAATGTATTTTCGGTTGACATTGTCAGTGACTTCATCAGCGACCTTTTCGGCAAATTCTGCGATGGTGGCACTATACCTTGGGTCAAACAGTCTCGTGTCTGTCCTCATTTTTCCAGCCGCCTCCATTGCCTTGGCCTTTTTAGAGCAGCGACATGGATTATCAAGGTTAACTAGACCACATTGCTTGTTCATAAAAGCATGAAACTCTTTTCTGGTTCGAGAGAGTTTTTGTCTGAAATTATCTGGGCTGAGGTCAAAGATTTCAGCAGCCATTTTAGACTCAATGTTGAAAACATGACCAATAAGGTAGATAAGCCTTTGCTCTCTTGTTAGACACATGAGCATACCTGAAAGACATCTGGTTCTTGCTGTTTTAGTCCTAAGGTACTCTGCTTTCTCTTCTTCAAGACTTAGCTCAGGGCTAGGAATAGAATTAAGCTCATCAGAAAAGTGATCAAACCCTGTCCATCGATCCTCCATTGGCCTTCTTTTGGTCATTAGGAACTCATTGACCGCAATTCTATAAGCCCAGGTTCTGAAGGAGCTTTTCCCTTTAAAAGAGGAAAGTTTGGTCATCAATTTGATTAAGACGTCTTGAGTAAGATCCCGAGCTTCTGTCTGATCATTGGTATACTTCCAGGCTACATTGTAAACGAAAGGCTCATGAAGCCTCAGTAATTTTTCCAATGCCTGTTGGTCTCCTTTAGTGGCTAGAGGAATCAGGAGATTACTTTGAGATTCTATGTCTTTAATTGCTTCCAAATCTTATGTTCTGTCTCTGTTTAGCTTCTTATTTTAAGATGCCTAAGCTTGCCATTCTACCCATTGGTAGCTCTACTTAAATATTCAATATATTGATTTCACAGATTGATTTACTAAAGTCAATTCTTTAGGATAGACCTTATGATTGAATTTTGTAAATTCTAAAGATTTGAAAGCCCACTTTGAATATGAACAATGCAAAAGAATGGCATAATTTACTAGAAGATCGGGACCTAAAGGATCTCGAAAAGCTATTGCATAAGGACGCCGTTTTTCACTCTCCTTTGGTATTTAAACCTCAGGTCGGAAGAAAGCTGACTGCTCTTTACCTTAAAAATGCAGCGAAAATGTTCTTAGCTGATGGTAATAAAACTTTTCATTATGTCAGAGAGATTCATTCCGAGGATCATTCCATGTTGGAGTTTACCTGTGAAATTGAAGGAATTCTTATCAATGGGGTAGATATTATTTCCTGGGACGGCGAGGGAAAAATCACTGAATTTAAAGTGATGATCAGACCCAATAAGGCCATTGAGAAGGTAAAGGAAAAAATGTCTGAGCTAATGTCCGAGATAAGCACTATGGATAAATTGAAGCTTAAAGCGGCCATGGCCATGGATCGACTCAAAAAGTAGAAAGACTTTGATCAAGCATTAATCA
>CAZLUY010000078.1:0-12462 GCA_964562785.1 uncultured Limnohabitans sp.
GTACCTTTTCATAATCGGCGATATCACTGGCATTCAGTTCCCCGCTTTCGATCTTGGGCAGCAAGAACTCCCAACTCAGCGTGATGACGGCCGTGACTTCTAGAAACGCAGCCGTGACGCCGCCATGCAATGCGGGCAGTAACGGATTACCGATCAGTTTCTGGTCGAAGTTCAAAACACCAGTCAGTTCATCACCGCGGCGATCGAACTCAATTCCAAGAATGAAAGCCGCTTCTCCTCTCATACTCTTCCTCTCACTTTTAACGATAACCATGACAACTTTTGGACAAGAAAGACCCCGTGAATTAGGAGTTAAATTCGGAGTTCTTCCTACGGGTCAGCTAAACGCAATCACAGATGTCAAGGGCCTCAAGGTTGGTCAATTCACAAAGATTCAAGATGACAATATCCGCACAGGGGTGACGGCGATTCTTCCTCATGGCGGAAACATATTCCAGGAAAAAGTACCTGCAGCTCTATTTGTGGGCAATGGCTTCGGAAAGCTGGCCGGCACTACTCAGGTGATGGAACTTGGAAACATCGAAAGTCCGATTATCCTCACCAATACCTTGTCAGTGGCAGCAGGAATTGAAGGCGCGGTCAAATACAGCCTGAATCAAACAGGAAATGAAAATGTACAATCTGTGAATGCCGTGGTGGGTGAAACCAATGACGGCTATCTTAATGATATTCGTGGAATGCATATCAGTTCGGAGGAAGTAGTGGCAACTATTGAAGAGGCAAAAGAAGGTATGATTGAAGAAGGAAACGTAGGTGCGGGAACGGGTACTGTTTGCTTCGGCTGGAAAGGAGGAATTGGAACATCTTCCAGAAAACTTCCTGACGAACTAGGAGGCCATACTGTCGGTGTGCTGGTCCAAACCAATTTTGGAGGGAATCTGCAAGTATCAGGAGTCCCTGTGGGTGAAAAGCTTGGAAAATACCCTTTCCGAGATGCACTGGAAAAGTCAGATGGCAGCTGCATGATAGTCATAGCAACAGATGCTCCAGTCTTAGATAGAAATCTGGAACGAATGGCTAAAAGAGCCATGATGGGTTTGGCCAAAACTGGTGGAATTGCTTCCAATGGCTCCGGAGATTATGTGATTGCCTTTAGTACCAATGAAGGTTTAAGACTCCCTTATTCAAGAAATGGACTGTTAGAGTTTAAGGAACTTCCTAATTCTCAAATGACACCTCTATTTATGGCCGTCATTGAAGCTACCGAAGAGGCTATAATTAATTCACTTTTTGCTGCTGAAACTATGACAGGGAAAGACGGACATACCATCAATGAATTACCCAAGTCAGAAGTGCTGGAAATGATAAAAAATTCACAAAATTAGGAGCCTGAATTTAAAAGAGAATGATTCGAGTACTCACCCTGATTGCAACCATTGGCCTTTTTCTTCCTCTAAGAGACAGAACTAAAGTTGAGATTCAAACCAACAAAGGCACCATTATCATGGAGCTTTATAATGAAACTCCACAGCACAGAGACAACTTTATAAAACTCGTGCAGGATGGAGTTTACGATTCTCTTCTTTTCCATAGGGTAATTGATGACTTTATGATCCAAGCCGGTGATATCAAGAGCAAGGATGCCGCTCCTGGAGAGAGACTTGGAGCGAACGATCTAGGATATACCGTACCGGCAGAATTTAGTCCGGTTCTTTTTCATAAGAAAGGAGTTTTGGCTGCAGCAAGGGATGGAAATCGAGCGAGAGCCTCCAGCAGTACACAGTTCTACTTGGTGCAGGGCAAAATCCAGAATGACAGCCTACTGAATTATCATCAGGGTCGAATCAACAACATGCTTCGACGTCATTACTATGTAAATGATCCTAAAACCAAACCTCTTCAAGATGCCATAGCAAAGGCAAGAGAAGCCCAGGATACCGTTAGCTATGATCAATTGAGGGCCCTATCAGAAAGAAGGCAAAATGAGTACAATGATTTTGTGAGGTATGAAATCCCTGAAGCCCACAGAAGAGTTTACAAGACCATAGGAGGATCACCTCATTTGGATCAGAATTATACGGTATTCGGAGAGATACTTTTTGGCTTTGATGTAGTGGAATCTATTTCAGTGGTAGATACCGATGATAGAAACAGGCCTTTGGAGGACATCAGGATAATTCAAATGAGAGTAATTCCAGACGGCTACTAGTTATGGGGCAGCCAGAAAGGCAAAAAATAGGACTTAGAGATGCTATTTCCATTGGTATTGGTGGAATGGTAGGAGGAGGAATTTTTGCCGTTTTGGGTCTCGCTGTTTCCCTGGCGAAAGGAGCTACCCCTATTGCTTTTCTTTTCGCTGGCATTCTGGCTTTAATCACTGCTCAGAGTTATCAAAAATTATCCTTGGCCTATCCTGATCGGGGAGGAACCGTACGTTTTATAAATGAAGGCTTTGGAATAAATGTCTTCAGCGGGGGTATGAACAACCTTCTTTGGATGTGCTATGTAATAATGCTTTCTCTTTATGCTTCCGCATTTGGTTCTTATGCTCCAAACCTATTTCCACTTATTACCAATTCTGATTTAGCCTTTCACATTTATTCCAGTGCGATAATAATTATTGCCACATTCATCAATTACTATAGCATAGCAGTAGTTGGTAAGGTTGAATCATTTGCTGTGATCACTAAACTCATAATCCTGATAGGGTTTGTAATGCTTGGAGCCTATGGACTAATAGGCAATGAAAACATAGGTCAGCTCTCAATCGATAATTGGGAAGATCCACTTAGTATAATTGGCGGGGGAATGGTCATTTTTGTAGCCTATGAGGGCTTTGAATTGATTGCAAATGCTGCTCCGGATATAAAAAATCCAAAGGTAAATATTCCCAAAGCCTACCTTTATTCTGTCGTTTTTGTCATCTTCCTTTACGTCGTTATAGCAGCAGTTACGGTAGGATCTTTACCCTTCGAAACTATAGGCCAAGCAGAAGACTATGTTTTAGCTGAAGCTGGAAAACCGATTTTAGGTCAAGCGGGATTTACCATAATCACCATTGCCGCTTTGATTTCTACATTTTCTGCTATCAATGCAAGTCTTTATGGGGGAAGCAGAGTAAGCTATGAAATAGCTCAAGATGATGAACTTCCACATGAACTTACAGGCAAGCTTTGGCAACAACCAATAGGCCTCGCTATTACCTCATTCTTAACCCTTATGGCAGTGAACACGCTTGAGCTAGAAGCCATATCAACCGCTGGTAGTATCGGTTTCCTACTCATTTTCAGCCTTGTAAATCTGATAGCATTCCTAAAAAGAAAAGAAATCAATTCAAGCAGTTTTCTGACATTATCTGGGTTTATTCTAGGAATGTTAGCTACAGGAATTCTAACCGTACAGCAATTGAATCAAAACCGAACAGGTGTGTTGGTTTCGTTAGGAATACTGACCCTCTGCTTTCTTCTAGAAATGATTTATAAAAAATGGGAAGCTAATAATTCACGTAAGACTATTTAGCCGCTCAGGCATACGAAGAGAGGATTTGGAGTTTATTTTTTCTATTTTATTCCAATGAAAACCCATCACTTAAGCCTGAAATACCTTTTTCTATTCTCCTTACCAATTCTTTTTTCATGCAGTCCTGAACCGCAGGAAAGTACTCAGAGAGAGCTACCGAATATCGTCTACATTTTTACCGACGATTTAGGTTATGGAGATGTAGGTTGTTTTGGAGCAACCGATATCAAGACTCCAAATATTAACCGAATCGCAGCTGAGGGAATTAGATTCAGCAATTTCCTTTCAGCCTCTCCAGTCTGTAGTCCCAGCCGAGCAGGTCTGCTGACGGGTAGAATGCCTCAAAGGATGGGGATAAACTCTGTCTTCTTTCCTGAAAGCTTTACAGGGATGGCTCCAGAAGAAATTACCATCGCCGAGGTATTAAAGGAAAAGGGCTACCAAACGGCACATGTGGGTAAATGGCATCTAGGTCATATGCAGCAATACCTTCCCTTGAACCAGGGCTTTGATTCCT
Source organism: uncultured Limnohabitans sp. (assembly GCA_964562785.1). Classification (GTDB taxonomy): domain Bacteria; phylum Bacteroidota; class Bacteroidia; order Cytophagales; family Cyclobacteriaceae; genus Algoriphagus. Next base: position 3,998 of record CAZLUY010000078.1, read on the forward strand.
ATTTCGGGATTCCTTATTCGAATGACATGGAGTCGGTCGTCTATCTCAGAGGGAATGAAGTGGAAGAATTTAATCCAGATCAGACCTATACAACAAAAGTATACACTGAAGAATCTTTGAAATTCCTGGATCAAACTAGTGATCAACCCTTCTTTCTTTATCTGGCGCATAACCAACCTCATGTTCCAATTTATGCCTCCCCGGATTTCCAAGGCACTTCTGAACGAGGGCTTTATGGTGATGTGATTCAGGAAATAGATTGGAGTGTGGGTCAAATTCTTGACAAGCTTGAAGAGAAAGGAGTTCTGGAAAACACCCTGGTTATCTTTTCTTCGGACAATGGGCCTTGGTTGGTAATGGAAGATCATGGTGGCTCAGCCGGACCCCTGCGAGAAGGCAAGCAATACACCTTCGAAGGAGGAGTACGAGTTCCCACAGTAGCCATGTGGAAAGGAAAAATCGAAGCAGGACAGGTCTATGAAGATCCAGCTAGTCAAATGGATTGGTTCCCAACGATATCAAAAATTGTAGGAGCTGATTTGCCTGGCGATCGTGAAATAGATGGCGTGGATATCAGCAATGTACTGTTTGAAAATGGGAAAAGAGATGGAGATAAGTTCTTGTATTATATGCTGGATGACCTTCGTGCCTATCAGGAAGGAGACTGGAAAATCAAATTACCCTTCAAAGGCTTCGAAGGTGCGCCATGGGCTCAGGGAGTTCCCGCTCATGACACGCTACTCTTCAATCTCAAAGATGATCCAGGAGAAACGACCAATCTTCTTTCGGATAACCCTGAAAAAGCTGCTCAAATGATGCGAGCGATGAATCTTGCATTAAGTCAACTTGGACCTCTCCCTCCAAATCTTGTCATCCGTACCCCACAGGATAATAGCCACTACGAATACCTCCAACAAAAAAGAAAAAACCAGGCTCAGCAATAACCCAACACCATGAAAAATCTACTTAGCACCCTTATTGGCCTTTTGATAATTGGTCAGTGACAAGCCGAGCGCGTTGAGGAGATTAAGGCCTCAACTTTGGACTTGATCGCTACTCTAGACGAAGAACAGAAACAGCAAGCCATGCTTGATTTCGATGATGAAAGAAGGGAGAAGTGGACCAACTTACCTGTTGGATTAGCGCCTAGACCTGGTCTTCGATTTGGAGATTTTTCAGATCAAAGCAAGGTCAAAATGCACCGATTACTGACCACACTTTTCAGCTCCCAGGGCTATCTAAAGGTCTTTTCCATTCTTCAATTAGATGATATTTTGCATGAGATCTTTGAAATAGCCTATGATAATGGGGAGATGAATGAAAATGCTATTAAAGGCATTCGAAAGCTTAATTGGGACTATGGAAATTATTATCTATCGATCTGGGGAAATCCAGAAACAGATTCAAGTTGGGGATTGAAATTTGGAGGTCATCACCTTTCCTTGAATATGACTGTTGTAGGTGATAAATTTTCCATGACTCCATTCTTCGTGGGTTCGGATCCGGGGGAGGTAGAAGTGACTCAGTACGCTGGACTAAGACCACTTAGCAAGGAAGAGGATTATGGATTTTGGTTAATCAATTCATTATCTGACGAGCAAAAGGACAAGGCCATTCTCAGCAGAGATGTTCCTGGAGATATACTTACAGCACCGGGCTCAGAACAAAGACTCGATGACTATGTTGGGATATCAGCAGATCAGCTGGACGATCAACAAGAAAAACTGCTGCATTATATCATTGAGGAATTCATCGGGAATTTGGAATACAGCAAAAGAGATGAGTATATGGCCATGCTACATGCCATAGATAAAAAGGATATCTACTTTGCCTGGATCGGTGCCTTAGCACCCAAAAATCCTCATTACTACCAAATCAATACGCCGATATTCCTCATCGAATATGATAATGTAGGCTTTCAAAAAAATGGCAATCACATCCATGCGATCTGGAGAGAAAAGGGCAACGATTTTGGAGCCGATATTCTTAGGCAGCATAGGATGGACCATGAACACTAAGGGAGAAAGACCAGATATTCTCAGTATTGAAACAGCGGAAAATTTCAAGAAGTGGTATTGGCTTAAGGCTGAGATGATCCAGTATGCTAAGAGAGCTGGGATTCCTACAAATGGAAGCAAATTCGAAATAAGAGATCGAATCATCTTTGCCCTTGAGAATCCAGGAAAAGCTATCCCAAAGGCAAAATCTCAAAAGAAGTCCTCCAAGTTTAACTGGGCCAGAGAATCCCTTTCATTGGAAACGGTAATCACAGATAGCATTTCCTTCGGCCCTAATTTTCGAAATTTCATGAAATCCCAAATTGGGTCCAGATTCAATTGCCATGGAGATTTCATGAACTGGGCAAAGAATAACCCAGGAAAAACGTTACAAGATGCAGTCATTGCCTGGGAAGGAATGGAGGAGCTAAAGAAGCAGGGGGTCCGCCGAATTATTCAGCCTCACAATATGCTAAGTCAGTACTATAGAGACTTCTTTGATAACTATCCAGAGAAAAAAATCGAGGAGGCACGAAAATGCTGGATGGCGAAATCCAGAATGGAAAACCCTGATGGAAAAGTCGTCTTTGAGATGGGTGATCTACGGTTTTTGGAATAAAGGGTCAGTGAGTTGACCGGAACCCTTATTAAAATGACGTCATTGCGATGAGCACAGCGAAGAAGCAATCTCATTCCGCAAGAGATTGCCACGCCTTCATCCTTCAGGCCCGCAATGACATTTCGGGCTAGTGTCATGCCTCTGGCACTTCCTACCGTTTGATATTTGTTTTTTACCAAGCTTCGGTCCCTAAGGGACCAATTCTGTTCACCTCCTTCACTTCTCAGTCCCAGAGGGAGGTAAGCTGGGTAACAAAAAGTCTACCCGAAAACCATTTGTGCCGTAGGTACAATACTATTCAATTAATTTGCTAGTTTTCAAAATGGAGAAAGGCCAAAGATTATACGACTAAGCCATGTGGCAATTGATCTTGATAACGCTATTCTTCGCCTTTTCAGAAACACAGAAAAGTGAACCTTTATTTATAATTCTTGATGACTGCAATAAATGGGAAAATAGATCCCAAGGTGAAAATGATCAACATTTCACTCTTTCTCGTGAAGTTGAAAATATAGGTTTAGTTGGGTTTATATATGGGTGGATAGATCAGGCCGAAAGTCTGGGGTTTAGACACCTAACATATGGTAGTCTTTTAGCTGCTAAACCTATTTTCTCCTCTGATTTAAGTCGTGAAGATTGGTATGAGTTAGGCAATATTACAGACCAGGAGTTATTTATTATGACACCTGAGGATTACTGCTCGGAAAGGCGATTTAGATATGATCATAAATTCAAGCTTTATGAAATGAAACTCTATGTACAAGCCTCATCAGACGATTTAGCGCCATTAGAAATCCCAATTCCCCCAATCCCTGCTGTGGATACCTTACGGAGAAAAAAGAATAACTAAAAAAGTCTTATCCCAAGCTTTGGTCTCATCGGACATCCATTAAAAATGAAAAACTCTCTTTAACGGCCTTGAGATTTGTGGTTTTTCGAAGAGGTAGAAACCGTAAGAAAATAGGCTAGCTCCGAACTTGATTCGGAGATCCGGCTATTTTTAGGTTTCTGGTTCGGAGAAAAAATCCTTTGTAAAAGGATAGCAAATATCACAGCCTTGATCTTTTCGTTCTTTTGCATCAAGGCAAAAGGACAAAGACACTCATAAAACTCCGCCCCAAATAATCTACATAATTCCCTATCTTCTGAGCTTTATTTCTCCAGCCCAGATGAATAGACTTTTTCTTCTTACCATTTTTTGCGCCTTCCTAGTGGCATGTGGAACACCTGAGGAAGAAGCCAAGCCCAAAAGACCCAATATTCTTTTAATCGTCGCAGATGATTTGGGCTATGCTGATCTGGGTAGCTATGGAGGTGATATAGACACTCCCAACTTAGATCAGTTAGCGGCAGAGGGAATACGATTTAGCAGATTTCATGCCTCCCCTTTATGCGCTGTGAGCCGCTCCATGTTCCTTACAGGAAATGATAATCATATAGCCGGAATGGGAATTCAAGGCAGAATTGAAGGACTTGTGGGTTATGAAGGGAACCTTACCAATCGAATAGTAACCGTTCCAGAGTTACTGCAATCCGCAGGTTACCACACTTACATGGCAGGTAAATGGCATCTAGGCCCTGAACCTGAGTATCACCCAGGGGAGAAAGGTTTCGAAAACTATTTTATAACCCCTAATGGAGCTGTTAGTCACTACAACAATTTCGGGGTGCTTCCTCAATCTCCCGTTTCTGAATACTTTGAAAACGGACAGCAAGTGGAGTGGCCCGAAGGAGCCTATTCAACTGACTTCTATACTGACAAATTGATCGAATACATCGATTCAAATCTGGAAGATGGAAAACCGTTCTTCACTTTTGCAGCATACACTTCTCCACATTGGCCTCTTCAGGTAGATGAGGAATACTGGCGGAAATATGAAGGGCGATACGATGAGGGATATGAAGGCTTAAGGGAAAAACGACTCGCCTCTTTGAAAAAAGCAGGAATGATTCCAGAAGAAGCAGAACTTCCTGAGCTCAACCCTAGAGTAATCCCCTGGAATAAGCTTTCTCCGGTGGAGCAAAAGAAAGAAGCCCGAAAAATGGAACTCTACTCAGGGATGGTAGATAATCTGGATTTCAATGTCGGTCGGTTACTTGATTATTTGAAAGCCAAAGGGGAGTACGAGAATACGCTTATAGTATTCATGGCTGATAATGGAGCTGCAGCTGAAGATTTTTACTATAGAAAGGGTTTTATGGAGCTCATACGCCAAAACTTTACCGACGAGTATGAAGAAATGGGCAAAGCAAATTCATTTATCTCCTATGGTCCTCAGTGGGCAGAAGCAGGCAGCTCGCCATTTCGCTACTTTAAAGGATATGCTACTGAAGGAGGAATGAATGTCCCAATGATCATTACCGGACCCGGTGTTAAGGAAGCTGGAACTATCAATGACACCTTCTTTTCTCTCCTGGATCTAGCTCCCACTTTTTATGAATTGGCTAAAGTGGACTACCCAGATTCCTGGAAGGGTAATCAGCCACGACCACTGTTGGGCAATTCTTTAGTTCCGATGTTATCGGGAAGCACCAAACATGTTCATGACGAGGATTATGTATTTGGAATGGAAACCTTTGGAAACGCAATGATAAGAAAGGGGAACTGGAAGATCCTTAACCATACCCAACCTTTTGATATTGCCGATTTCGAACTATATGACCTATCCAAAGATCTTGCGGAGCAAAATGATCTGAGAGAAGAATTCCCCGAGAAGTATGAAGAAATGATCCAAGAGTGGAAAAGTTGGTCTCAACAAGTCGGTGTAGTACTACCCTTACCATCCTCAAGCGAAGAGGAATAACCTTTATTTATGTCCAGATTATCTGAGAAAGAACTCAAAAAAGAGCTAGGCATCTGGGACGTAATCACCAACGTCCTTAGTATCTCCATCGGCAGCGGAATCTTCCTATTACCTGCACTGGTCTACGTCATTCTAGGCCATGGAAGTATCCTGGCATATATCTGTTGTGGTTTGATATTCCTTGCCCTGGGGCTTTGCTTCGGTGAAGTAAGTAGCCGAATTCCCGATACCGGAGGAGTCTATGTATATATCGAAAGAGCCTTTGGCCCTCTTGCAGGATTCGTCGCCAATATTCTTTACTGGTTTGGAGTAAGCTCTCTGGCCTGCGCCGCCTTGCTCAATGCCATGGCAGACATTGCCTCCACGGTTTTTCCTGTTTTTGAGCAAGGTTGGGCAAGGTTCTTACTCTTCTCCTTCCTGCTGGGGACAATTTCTTTCCTCAGCTACCGGGGGATTAAAAACGGAATGTCCCTCATCAAATCCCTCACAGCTATAAAAGTAATAGCGATCGTTGGGCTTATTGTTTTTGGAGTGAGTTCGGTACAGATGGAAAATATTTCCTGGCAAGGCTTTCCGGAATTTCAGAAAATTGGAGAAGGATCCTTGCTCCTCATTTTTGCCTTCCTTGGTGGGGAGCTTTCCCTGGTTTCCACGGGGGAGATGAAAAACCCAAAACGCACAGCCCCTTTAGGATTCGTGCTGGGGATACTTGGAGTAATTCTGATATTCTGCTGCCTGCATTTGGTAGTGCAGGGAGTACTAGGCGACTCATTGATCGAAAATCAGGAAGCTCCCCTGGCTGAATTGGCAAAAAATATAGCCGGAGATTCCGCCTTTCTTTTGATACTGGCTATCTCATTTGTAGCTGTCTGGAGTACGTTTAGCTCCATTTTTATGATGAAGACCCGTGTCCTCTATGCGGGATCGGCAGATGAAATACTTCCTCCAATATTTAGCCGTTTGCACCCCAAGTATAAGACGCCCTTTGTGGCCATCTTCTTTCTGACCATTTTAGATCTTGCCCTGGCGATTTCAGGAAGCTTCCAATACCTTTTAATTCTGGTCACCGTAGCCTCGATTCTAGTCTATATGGGAGTAATTCTGGCCTTCTTCAAATTCAGAATCCAACAAAAAAATGATGGTGTGCAGGTTTTCAGAGCACCTTTCGGCTATGGCGTTGGAGCTTTCGCTTTCATTGCCTTAGGATGGATCATGTGGCAGTCCAGTAAGGAGGAGCTATGGGCTTCTGCCATCTTCGTTGTGATTCTAATTCTACTTTACTATGTCAGCAGATTTGTAAAGAAAAAGATAACTTGACCCTACCAAACCACCTTTTAATCATGAAAAGAACATATCTATTTCTCATTTTTTGCTTTGGCCTACTGGCCCAAAGTCAGGCACAGGAAAAGACCAATATGGAGCTCAAAGATCTCTTCGATCTGGAGATGGTCTCTGATCCTCAAATCTCACCGGATGGCTCCAAAATAGTCTATGTCCGAAATTTTAAGGACATCATGAAAGACAGGGATTATGGAAATCTCTGGATTGTAAATAGTGATGGAACGCAGAACCGACCATTGACCCAGGGGAATCAGCGAGATTATGCGCCCAGATGGTCTAATGACGGAAGCAAGCTTGCCTACCTGTCCAATCAGCAGGATGACAAGACCAAGCTTTTTGTACATCACTTTGATATGAACACGGATATCGCTCTGACCAATTCAGCAACTCCACCGTCGGCCGTAGCCTGGTCACCGGATGATTCTCAACTTGCCTTCACTCAATTTGTAAGAGGTGCACCCTCAAGTAAGCTAAGCATTCCATCCAAGCCTGCTGGAGCAGATTGGAATGCGGCGCCGATTTACATCGATCGACTGAATTATCGTGGTGATGGAGCAGGTTACTTACCCGTTGGCAATAGACATATCTTCACCATCGGGCTTGATGGGGGTACAGCCAGACAAAGAACCTTCGATGATCAAAACTATGGCTCTCCAAAATGGTCAGCAGATGGTCAATCACTATACTTCTCAGCGAATCTTCATGAAGACAATGAACTCAGCCCTGCCAACTCAGAGATTTATCAGCTCAATCTTTCAGATGGTTCGGTAACGGCTTTAACCGATAGGTTCGGTCCGGATTCTAATCCTGTCTTATCGCCTGATGGAAGTATGATCGCATACACAGGAAATGATGACACTTTCCAGGGCTATACCGTAACCAGACTCTATGTGATGAATAGTGATGGTTCAGAAAGTAAAAACCTGACCGAAGAGCTAGACCGAAGCGCTGGAAATCCACAATGGGAGTCCAATGGAAAGGGCATTTATTTCCAGTATGATGATAAAGGCGATACAAAAGTGGGTCATGTCACGCTGAATGGTAAGATCAAAACCGTAGTGGAAGGCCTAGGAGGTCTGGATATGGGTAGACCATACAATGCAGGAACATACACGGTATCCTCCAATGATGTTGTGGCCTATACACTTGGCGGAAATCATCCAGCAGATTTGGCGGTCTTCGGAGATGGAACCTCCACCCGTATCACGAATGTGAATGATGATGTGTTCTCATTCAGAAATTTCGGCGCCATGCAGGAGCTATGGTGGAAGTCCTCCTATGATGATAGAGATATTCAGGGCTGGATCGTCACTCCTCCCAACTTTGATCCGAATAAGAAATATCCATTTATCCTGGAAATTCACGGTGGACCTTTTGACATGTATGGACCTTCTTTCGCCTATGAGATTCAGGCTTATGCAGCGGCCGGTTATGTGGTTCTTTATACCAATCCAAGAGGAAGTACTGGATATGGTCAGGAATTCGGTAACCTGATTCATCATGATTACCCTAATCACGATTATGAAGACTTGATGTCCGGCGTGGATGCCGTGATCGCAAAAGGCTATATCGATGAGGAAAATCTTTATGTCACGGGTGGATCCGGAGGCGGAGTACTCACTGCATGGATTGTGGGAAAAACTGATCGATTTAAGGCAGCCGTAGTGGCGAAACCAGTAATCAATTGGACAAGCTTTGTGCTTC
>CAZLUY010000079.1:0-4213 GCA_964562785.1 uncultured Limnohabitans sp.
TACTTGGGTCATGTTCCATGAGCTTGGCAATAATACTTTCCGAGCTTATCCGGTAACCCAAAATGGTATAGGTGAAGGCGTTCTAAGTTCAGTTGGAAGTAATCATGGATTTAACTCTGGGGTTGGTGCAATGAAATTCAGCCCAGATGGTGAAAAGTTAGCAGTTACCATTTCTGAAGGAGGATGTAATAAGCTAGAGATTTTTGACTTCGATCAGAACACTGGAGAACTCACTGAATATGCCAGAATTGATCTTGGATGCGATGGTGACGTTTATGGCCTCGAGTTCAATAATGATAGCGACAGGGTTCTGGTCTCCTATAGGAATGGTGGTCCAGGTGTAGAAGAATTCATCATCCGCCCAGTGGATAATGATGATCCGGATGCGTCCGCCTGTCCATCCTGTTTCACTGGGGCAGATACCAGGGCACAGATTGAAAATTGTATTCTTAGCACAAGAAATGCGATTGGACAAACTGCTGGATTAGATTTGGGAGATCTTCAAATTGGTCCCGATGGACAGATATATGTAGCTGTAGTTGGCTCCAACCGAATAGGACAAATCAATGTAGGTTCAGGCTGTAGTGCTAGTTCTACTTTCAATCAGGATTCAGTTGACCCTATGCCGGGCACAACCAATCTTGGACTTCCTTCCTTTGTAAGGAACTCAGGCAGTTCAATACCTGAGCCAGCTTTAGCTATACCTGCTCGATTGTGCCTTGATCCTGAGTTGGGAGCAGGCGCTTTATTAGAAGGTGGTGGAGAGCCCGATATTGACTCTTATTTCTGGACCATTACCTTAAATGACACGACCGAAATCCTAAATGATTTTGGAGGACCTGGGGATCAGTTCCAAACACTTGAACAAATTTTCGAAGAACCCGGAACATACACCGTCCAACTTAGAGTAGACCGATGTGCTGACCCGGATTATTTCCTTGCTGAAGGTGAAATATTGGTTGAGGCTCCACCAGAGCTTACCCTACCAGATGCGGTTAATCTGTGTTCAGAAAGTCCTGTGACCCTTACTGCGATTGATGGATATGATCCGGCAGAAGGTCTGTACGACTTTGAATGGACGAATGCAGCTGGTCAAATCTTTGGTGATGAAAACTCTAACTCTATCGAAGTTACTGAGGAGAGTATCTACACTGTTAATGTGAGTTACAGAATCCCTGACGATTTGGATGATGATGAGGCCTTGCTATTCGAGACCTGTCCATCTACCGCTGAGGTATTTGTTGGGCCTGCATTTGAATTTGATTTGACCCAAACAGCTGAAGAAGTTTGTTATGAAGACACCAATGTTCTCTTTGCTCCAAATACTCCTATTGAAGGCGAATACTTCTACGAATTAGATGGAGATCCTAATAGAGTTTCATTAGGAACCTTCTTCGAGCTTGATTTGAATATTGAGGATTTACCTGGGCCTGGTCAATATGAGATTATATTCGTTACCCAAGACCCTATTCTGGAAGGATGTACAGTAGAGAAGCGACTCGATCTCTTGGTAAATGAGTTACCTATCGTGGATTTGGTGCAGACCACACCAGCTACGGATTGTAATTCTGCGGATGGAGCCTTTGAAATCACCATGCAGGGCAATGCAACTATCGTTAGGGTTATAGAAACTGGTGAGGAATTCACTAATGTGAATGCGGGCGATGTGATCCCTGTGCAAAATTTAAATCCTGGAGTTTACACCGTTGAGGCCGAGAATGGAAGTGGTTGTTTTTACACGGCAAGTGTGACTGTTGAAAATCAAAATCCTCCGGTTGGCTTTGATTATACAGTAACACCAAGTGATGAAAGTTGCTCAGCAACGGGAATAGCTGAAGGTGGTCTAAATATTCTTTTCCCTGGAGGTCCCGTTACTGGAACCTATACGATCACCAGACAAGGCGATGGACTTGAATTTACTGGTGCTATATCAAATACAGATATGGTGGATATTTCTGTCCCAGAAGGCGAATATGCGGTTGAAGTTCAGGATTCCTTCGGTTGTCCAATCCCAGATCCAAATCAATACACGGTCCTTGAAGCAACCCAAGTGGTGTTCTCAGCGCCTTCCGATTTCACAGCTTGTGGTGAGTTCACTTTTGCTCCGAGTTCGGATCAGGACCTGGAGTATACCTTAACAGATGACTTAGGCAATGAAATTGCCATCAATGCAGATAGCACCTTTACGATTAATCAAAGTGGAACCTATTCCCTTCTTGGTGAAGATCCTGCTGACATTGAATGTCCTCTTGAATTAACTTTGACAGCGGATATCACCCAAATCATTGATTTCGAACTATCAGATCCTATTAGTGATTGCCAGGCTGGAACAACCTATGAGGCTATACTTAATAATGCTGATCCAGCGGATGTTATTTTCCTTTGGAAGGATGTTGGAGGTGTAATTGTAGGTAGATCTCAAACTTTTGCACCACCGAGGGATGGAGATTACTCATTAGAAGTACAACCACGAGCGGGTGGTCTTTGCCCTGTGAATAGCATTGATTTCTTCGCTGAAAATCTAGAAGAGAGCGTAGATGTGGAATTGGATGTTCAGCCATTCTGCGGTGATCAAAGCACCACGCTAATGACAATACTTGCCGACCTGAGTTCGGTGGCAGCGATAGAATGGTTCTCTGTTCAAGGAGGAACTCGTACAAGAATTCCAGAATTCGACGATTTGTCAGTGGTAGAAACTGATCAGGAAGGAACCTATGAAGTGCTTCTTAGAAGTGCGGCAGGTTGTGATTTGGGAAGAGCCAATGGAACCATTGTTCGATCAACAATCATCCCTCCTATAGTGCCTTCAGGTTTTACTATTTGTGCCATTGAAGGAGTGACGACCAGTATCGATCCAGGAGAGTATGACAATTACTCTTGGGTACTTAATGGCCAAGAGGTTTCCACCGAAGCTATCTTCACACCAACTGAGCCAGGGCTTTATGAACTTACCGTTTCTGACAATTTGGGATGTGAGTTTATCGAAACTTTCGAAGTTTTTGAAGATTGCTTCCTCAGAATTGTATTCCCAACCGCAGTTGTCTTAAATGACCCTAGCAGAAACTTCATTCTTTACGCCAATGAATACATTGACGATGTAGATGTCTTTATTTACAATCGTTGGGGTGAACTTATTTTCTTCTGTGAGCATGAAAATATCGAGCCTAGACAGGAATTCTGTCCATGGGATGGAACCGTTGGTGGAGATTTCGTGCCAAATGGAACATATGCGGTCGTGGTGAAGTTTACCAGTAGAGATCAAAATTTAACCCAAACGCAACGAAGCGCAATTACAGTTATTCAATAGTATGCTTATCCTTATTTCGCCAGCTAAAACTCTGGACTACAGTACCCCAAATACCCAAGCACATAGCATTCCTGAATTTCAAACAGATATCAGATCATTGGTTTCTGTAATGAAAAAGAAAAGCGCCCCAGAATTGAAGTCGCTAATGGGAATCAGTGAAAATTTGGCCACGCTTAATGAAGAACGATTCAAGACCTTTCAGAAGGAATTTAATTTCGAAAATTCTAAGCAGGCACTTCTGGCTTTTAAAGGAGATGTTTACACCAAAATTGATGTAGATAATTACAGTGATGAGGATTTTGAATTTGCTCAGGAGCATTTAAGAATTCTGTCTGGACTGTATGGGTTGCTAAAACCATTGGATTTAATCCAGCCATATCGTCTAGAAATGGGAACCAAAGTCGAGAATAAAAAAGGGAAGAACCTGTATGAGTATTGGGATAAGAAAATAGCTAGAGCTATTAACAAGGTAGCTGAGGGTGAGCCCATCGTCAACCTTGCATCTCAAGAGTATTTCAAAGCAGTAGACAAAAAGACCTTGAAAAGTGATGTAATCAATATTCACTTCAAGGAGCATAAAGATGGTAGCTACAAAGTGATCGGTTTCTTCGCGAAGCAAGCTCGTGGATTGATGACGAACTTTGCCATCAAAAACAAAATAAACGACCCTGCACAGCTCAAGACTTTCAATGAGGAGAGATATGAGTATTCTAACCAACTTAGCACATATTCTGACTGGGTGTTCGTGAGATAAGAATCTTTGTGCCAGAGATTTAACTCTGGCCCCAATTCCTGAATGCTAGGTATTTATAGTATTTTTAAGCTATGAGTACCTAGCATTTTCATTATTTTGGGAAGATTCCTTTCTATTCATTTTTTAATATTAGCCTTCTATGTGGGCTTATT
>CAZLUY010000080.1:0-3056 GCA_964562785.1 uncultured Limnohabitans sp.
CCATTATCGTGACCTATTATTAGGAAATCCCCATCATCCATTGAAGACGGGCTAAATAAGTTAAGATTACCAGTTCCTGGCTTTCCGGTACCATCACCGCTTCCTGAATTTATGCTGTTTGAATTAGCCTGGTTTAATCCCGAGGCATCATCCTTACCTATACCAAAAACATCGTTCCAATAGTTTGTATCATTCCAGACCACATTTCCGTCTGAGTCTACATAATTAGTCACAGAAGGATCAAGGGTGATTCCGTATTTAATTGCTAAATAAGATTGGATGATACCCCTATCCGCATCCGAGAGAGACTGGGAGTAAACTAGAACTTCGGCAACCTGACCATTAAGGAAATCAGAAAACCCTGCAACTGCCGAAATCCCAATGTTTGGAGTTCCAGTTATACCAGTGAAGGGGTTAGAACCATCTATGGCCTCTAATGTTGAAAAGAAGGCTCCATCGATATAGGTGCTTTGATTGGTTGGGGATGCCGCGGGATCGGCTATTTCTATTTCGACAAGTCTGGCTGAAGAGTCAGCTAAATATCCTGATGAGATAAAACTTGCACCATTAGGAGCAGGAGCCAAATTCAGATTCAATAATTTGCCTCCTTGCGCAATATTACCTTCACCACCTCCTAGTGCTCCAGCACTTAGTAAAGTACCCCCTTCCAGACTACCGTCCAAATCATTATCTCCAGGATTCTCAGTTCTGTAAACAGCAAAGATCGATCTGAATGAAATTTCAGAATCACCTGCTAAATTATCCCCCGCACCATCAAAATCTATGGTATTATTAAAGTTGATAGATTCAGACCCGCTTTGAGGATCTCCGAATACAGTAAAATTATTTAAACCCGTTTGGTCAGTCCATGAAGTAAGTGTACCACTTGAAGGGGTAGCACCTGCATCTCCCTTTAGCCAAAGGTTAAGTCCACTTACACCGCCAGGTGGAATCTCATTATCTTGTATGCTTATGGTTACGGTTTGAAAATTACCATCTCCATTGGCATCACCAGTTTGTATATCACCAGTAACCGAGGCAATATTTAGTATCAAGGTCTTTGTACCATCAGTAAACGCATCATCCAGGATTACTAGTCCGGTTGATAGCGAGTCGGCGATAGAATAGTCTCCTATGGGAACATTTACCGTAGTTGGTGAAAAGGTGTAATCAACTCCATCAACAGCAGTACTTGATGGGTCAACACTGAAATTGACAGAAGATGCCTGTCGAACTTCTCCATTCACCAAAAAATGCAAATCAAATGCGGAATCTTCCGAAATCGAAAGGGCATCTTCGCTAAACTCTGTAATACCATCTAAGCCAATGGTTACATCATCAAGGAAATTTCCACTCCCTCCGGAAGCTGGAACAATAGCCTCAAAACCGATTTGATAAATTCCTGTTGCCCCGGTAAAATTTTCTGTTCCTGAAGCCTGACTCCACGCGGTACCTGAAGTAGTATTGGTACTTAAAACCTGGACCTTGGTATTACCTGCCTGATTATAAATATTGAACTCTACTGTCTCATCAGTGGCTCCCCTTCTTCTATGGAAGTATTCAAAATCAATCTCTTCGCCATTAATGAGATAGACGATTTGATAAAGTCTTGATGGTTGGGTAACATTTAATTCTACATGATAATCTCCCGATTCAGAATTTATTCCATTAAAACCTGATCGCCAATGCTCAATTGGAGAAATCCGTAAGACATTCGTAATGGTTACATCGGGGTGGTTCGTAAACCAACCATCAATCTGAGGATTATTAGATGCCTGAGAAGAAGGATATGCAACATCAGCGTGGGGTACAATAGAGCCAGTCTCAAAAGAAGGGTTAACAATAACCCTATTTTGGGCAATCAAATCCTTGGTCCAAAAAAGACTAAAGATTACAATCAGATAAAAAAATACCGATCTGTAGAATTTCGCCATGTAAATGCTTCTCCGGTCAAGCCCTGTAATTGAACCTAGTTTAATTAGGCTAAATCACACAACTGAACACTATTCAAAAACCAAAATAGAAAAAATATCCTATGACAGCCCTTTTTTATGGATTAAACAAGGATTAATTAATAATTGTCAAAGTTTGATGAAAAAAAACAGCTGGTAATCAACCAGCTGTTTCAATTCATTTTTTTAGAAAAACTTCAAAACCTTAAACCTGCGGTCACAAAAAGACCATTGGTTTTACCTAAATCGATTTGATCAATTTCTGCTTGAATATTTGTCAAAGACCATTGGTAAGATAGGTCTAGGTAAAATAAGGCTATATCAACACCAGCTCCCGCGAAAATCCCCCATTGAGGCGATTCTATGTCATCCTTGTCTAAATTATCGCTACTGGTTCCTGTAACGAAGTAACCGGAAAATCCACCGAATACTCTTAGCCCTGCGGTAGATTCTGAATTTCCTAAAACGTCCCATCCCACTGCCAAAGGGACTCGAACTCCACTGTAAGTAGCGTCAGTAACTGGGCCGCCACCTCCAGGTGTTGAAAATTCAAATGAATTAGTTTGATAGAATACTCCCGGTTCAAAGTAAATCTTTTCCCCAAACGCCACGGAAGCCCCCACTTGCCAGCCGACTTGACCTGAAACATCAGATCCATCCCCCGTTACATTGGTGGTGTTAAACCCTATGCCTGGTTTGACCTGAGTTTGTGCCTGAGTGAAAGAACAAATCAAAAATCCTAAAACCAATAGCCCAAAAATCTTTTTCATGACAATTAAATATTTGATTAGTGCAATTTAGGTTACAATTTTCGAACCAAGAATTTATTTGAATGGTAGAAAACAAAAGACCTCCGGATGGGAGGTCTTTTGTGTAGGGTAGTATATGTCTTGGGTGTTGGAGGATTACTCCTCCTCTTCCATTGTATCTACTTTCTTCTTTCTGCCTGTATAACCAAACGCAGACTTGCCTACTCTCAATTCAGTTCGTCTGTTCAGCTGATGCATCGCATTGGTACAGTCTACTGAGTTACAGTCATGGATCGGTCTGGTCTCTCCAAACCAACTGTCTTCCATTCTGCCATCCTCTACACCTCTCGCTCTC
>CAZLUY010000081.1:0-6259 GCA_964562785.1 uncultured Limnohabitans sp.
ATTGCCAAAAATATCACTGGTTCGGATGAATACATCCAAACCAAAACCATAGCTGATTGGAGAAAGAATTCTATTGATCTTCACAAAGTACCTACCGTTTTTATAATCCAAAGTTTTTAAAATGTTCACCATTGACGCCCACCTGGATCTCAGCATGAATGCTATCGAGTGGAATAGAGATCTAACCAAATCCATCAAAGAAATTAATTCCCGGGAGAAAGGGCTAAGAGACAAACCTGATAGAGAGAATGCTCTAGTCTCACTTCCTGAGCTCAGAAAAGGAAATATTGGACTGGTAGTGGCTACGCAAATTGCACGATTCGTGGAGGAAGGCAGCGAGATTCCTGGCTGGCACTCTCCTGCCCAGGCATGGGCTCAAACCCAGGGTCAATATGCCTGGTACCAAGCCATGGAGGAAGCAGGTGAAATGAAACAAATTAGAAATCTGGCGGAACTAGAAGAACATATAAGTCTTTGGACAAATGGCTCTGATAATTCTAAGAAACCAGTCGGATTTATCCTTTCCCTGGAAGGCGCTGATTCCATGGTAAGCCTAGCTAACTTGGAAGTTGCCTATGGCTATGGTCTTAGAGCTTTGGGGCCTGCCCACTATGGCCCTGGCAGATATGCACATGGCACTGATGCTTCCTCCCCATTGAATTCCCAAGGAAAGGAATTGATCAAAAAGATGGATGACCTCGGAATCATCCTGGATGCGACACATCTCTGTGATCTAGCTTTTTGGGAAGCCCTGGACATTTATCAAGGGCCGGTTTGGGCAAGTCACAATAATTGCCGAGCCCTTGTCGACCATAATCGGCAATACTCTGATGAAATGATCAAAGCCCTGATCGATCGTGATGCTGTGATAGGAGGAGCAATGGACGCTTGGATGCTAAGTCCCGGCTGGATACGTGGAAAAACTACACCGCAGGAGCGTAATGTTACTCTGGAAACAGTGATAGATCATATGGATCATATTTGCCAGATAGCCGGCAATGCTAATCACATCGGAATTGGATCAGATTTAGATGGTGCTTTCGGTTCGGAGCAGGCCCCAAGTGACCTAAGTTCTATAAGTGATTTGGACACAATTCCTGCTTTACTTCAGAAGCGAGGCTATTCGGAAGAAGACATTAAAAAGGTAATGCACGGAAATTGGCTGCGCTTTTTACGGAATGCCTGGCAATAGGTTTTATTCTGTGAATTAATTAATTGGATAAGTAATTCTTATTGGTTTTTTTGCACCCTTATTATCACCAATCGGAGGAGTATGAATCAAAAATCTTTACTGTTCACCCTGGTCCTATTTTGCTTATCATTCGCAACTTTTGGACAAAAAATCACCATTTCCGCCAACCATTCAGATGCAAAATTTTACATGCTGAATGATATTGATAACTCACCGATGGCTGAGTTGGGTACCGGAATCATTGAATTAAAATTGGATAAGAATTCAAGAAATCGAATTCTAGTTACCAAGACTGGTTATGAACCAGTAATAAAGGAATTCCCAAAATCAATCAAATGGGATAAAAGCCAGACTGTCGCATTAGACAATAGAATGGTGGAGATCACCACAGAGCCTTACGATGCTGAAATCACTGTTGATGGCAGAGTAGTAGGTTCGAAGCAAATCAATCTTGTGGTGGCAAAAGGTAGGTTCCTCACTGTTGGTGTAAAGAAAGCCGGTTTTGCTCCTCAGTTCAAAACTTACTACAACTCACCAAATAGAGAGACACCGCCAGTAGAAGATTATTTCAAACTGGAAGACCGTCAGGTGAGGCTTGAAGTTCTACCTGCTGATGGAAACGTCAGTGCTAATGGCGTATCAATGGGTAAGGGGAACCAGGACGTTGTAATTCCAATGGGTGAGTGTGTAACGGTTAACGTTACCAAAGAAGGCTATGTAGAGTACACCAAGACTTTCTGCAACAAGCCAGATACAGATGCAGAACCACCAATTCGTACCACTGCTAATCTAGAAGATCGTCTGGTTAAGATCACCTCTCAACCAAATGATGCAGTCATTGAGATTGCGGGCAAGCGAGTTGGAGTAGGATCTTATGATCTCAAGGTTCAGAAAAATGCCTGCGTTGAAGTGCGTATTTCCAAAGAAGGATACATCAGATACGTAAAGAGCTATTGCAACCAGGAAAATATGCAGGAACCACCGGCAAGTGACTTTATTGAAATGGCGATTGACGAAGCATACTCCTCTTCAGTTTCTTCTGACCTTGCCAACGTGAGGATTACGGTTCCGGTGAATTCAGAATATTCTTCAGAAGAAGCATGGAAAATTCTTAGCTCAATTGTGACCAGATATTTTGATATCCTAGAAACAGTTGACTTCAACACCGGATACTTGACCACATCATGGCAAGTAGAGAATTTCCAATCATCCATTATCAGAACAAGGGTAATTGTAAGTAGTGGAGGAAACTCTGATGAACTAGCCTATTCTGTAAAGCTTGTGAGCCAGGAGGCTTATTTGGATGGTCAGAATCGGGTTACTGTCAAGGATGATGAGAAATTTGAAGATTGGGAAAGAATCTTGAAAAAATATGAAGGCTTGATTCAAGAAATACAAGCAAGAATTCAATAATCAAAAAACCCCGGAAATTCCGGGGTTTTTTTTTGTCTTATCCGAATACCATTTATGTAGCCCCGCTAGGAATCGAACCTAGATCTAAAGTTTAGGAAACTTCTATTCTATCCATTGAACTACGGGGCCAGATCATCGCTATGATCGAAGATTCAAGATTAAGTAAAAGCCATTACTGCCGCAAATATTTTTGAGCCAACTTATGGCTTTACAGAGATTTAGCCTATCTTTGCACTCCAAAATTAGGATGGACGTGATCCATCCGCTAACTAAATACAATTAAAATATATGTCAGTTAAAATCAGATTAGCACGAAGAGGCCGTAAGAAAATGGCTATCTATGACGTGGTTGTCGCTGATGCACGAGCTCCACGAGATGGACGCTTCATCGAAAAGATCGGGACTTATAATCCCAACACGGACCCTGCTTCCATTAACATCAACAATGAGCGCGCTCTTAAATGGTTGTTGAATGGAGCTCAGCCTACCGATACTGTAAAAGCTATGCTTTCTTACAGAGGTGTGATGCTGAAAAAGCACCTTCAGGTAGGTGTATTGAAAGGTGCCATTACTCAGGAACAAGCAGACGCTAAGTTCGAGGCATGGGTATCAGAAAAAGAATCTAAGATCGCTGGAAAGACTGAAAACATCCAGAAGGCTAAGCAAGAGAAAAAGGATAAGGCTCTTGCTGCTGAAGCTGCCAAGAATCAGGCAAGATTGGATGCGATCAAGGCTAGAGAAGACGAAGCAAAAGCTGCTGCAGAAGCAGAGGCCGCTGCTGCCGTTGCCGAGGCTGCTGAAGCTGAGGCTCCTGCCGAAGAAGAAGCTCCAGCTCAGGAAGAGGTTACTGCTGAGGCAGAAACTCCAGCTGAAGAAACTACAGAAGAGGCTCCGAAGGCTGATTCTGAAGGAGACGAAGCGAAAGCCTAACTCCTTATATTCTCATGAACAAGGATCAATGTTTTCAATTCGGATACATTTCCAAAGTTCATGGATTGCATGGTGAAGTTACTGTAGTGCTGGATGTAGATTATCCGGAAGAATATGAAAATATCGAGCACTTATTCATCGAAGAGAAATCCAGACTTTCTCCTTACTTCCTGGAGCATTTTGTTCCTCAAACCGGAAACAAGGTTTTAGCAAAGTTTGAAGAGTTGGAAACGATAGAGCAGGTCAAACAATTGGTTGGGTCAAAGCTTTTCTTACCACTCACTTCTCTTCCTAAATTGAAAGATGATCAGTACTATTTCCATGAGTTGATTGGATTCGAAGTCTTTGACGAGACGGAAGGTCTGATCGGGAAAGTAGAACAGATTTATGATCTACAGACCCAAGACCTCCTCGGGGTCACCTACAAGGAAAAGGAAGTTTTGATACCAATTCAGGACGGAATTATCCAGAAGGTGGAAAAGGCAGATAAAAAAGTTTACTGCAAGCTCCCTGAAGGATTACTTGACATTTATCTGGAAGACTAAATATGCACATTGACATAATCAGCGTAGTACCCGGATTACTGGAAGGTCCATTTGCTCATTCTATTCTGAAAAGAGCGGAAGAGAAAGGGATCGCCACGGTTCGGTTACACAATCTTCGCGATTATGCCACTGGCAAACAAAAACAAGTCGATGACTACGCTTTCGGTGGTGGTGCCGGCATGGTCATGATGGTTGAACCCATCGCTCGCTGTATCGAAGCCCTTCAAAAGGAACGTCAGTATGATGAAATAATCTACATGACACCAGACGGAGAGAGATTTGATCAGCCCATGGCAAACGGACTTTCACTCCAGAAAAATCTGCTGATCCTTTGTGGACATTACAAGGGAGTAGATGAGCGAGTGAGAGAAAGATTTATCACTAAAGAGATTAGCGTTGGAGACTTTGTTTTATCAGGAGGAGAGTTGGCTGCTGCTGTAGTGGCTGATGCCGTGATCCGACTGATTCCTGGTGTGCTTAATGATGAGACTTCAGCATTAACAGATTCATTTCAAGATGATCTGTTGGCTCCTCCGGTATACACCCGCCCCGCAGAATATGAAGGGATGAAGGTACCGGAAGTCTTACTCTCAGGGCATGAAGCCAAGATAAATGAATGGAGGTTTGAAGCATCGGTACGCCGAACAAAGGAAAGAAGACCTGACCTGATGGAAAGATCCAATTCCGAGTTAAGCGATAACGAGTCTAAAAAGTAATTTTAAAAGGTCCGAAAGGGCAAAAAGCGAAAGCATAAAACATATAGCTATGAGCGATCTAATTAAAATAGTAGAAGAGGAATACAGCGAGGTAAGAGCTAAATTCCCTACTTTCAAAGCAGGTGACACGGTCAATGTTCACGTTCGAATCAAAGAAGGTAACAAGGAGCGTGTACAGCAGTTCCAGGGAACTGTCATCCAAAGAAGAAACCCTAACTCTAATGGTGAGACTTTCACAGTAAGAAAAATCTCTAACGGTATTGGAGTTGAGCGAATTTTCCCAATCCTTTCTCCAGCAATCGAGAAAATCGACTTGCTAAGACAAGGTAAAGTAAGAAGAGCAAGATTATTCTACTTGAGAGGACGTCAGGGTAAAGCTGCACGTATCAAGGAGAAGATCAGAACAAAGCACTAAGCTTCTTTCTTATCGATATTAAAAAAGGAATCCGAATGGATTCCTTTTTTATTTCATATCTACTGATTCAAGAATCCTATTTCTTTCCCCTCCCTTTGTTTCGGGAAGATCCACGCTGATTGCCCTCATTCCTTTTTTTGTTTCTATTGGCAAAAAACTCCTGCCTCCTACGGGTTTTTTCCTTTTCAAATTCCTTTTTCTCTTGCGGAGTCATGGGCTTATCCGTTTGAGGGAAAGGATTATCCTCAACCACTCTAATCTTCTTTTTTATCAGGCGCTCGATTGATTTAACAAATGAGTTTTCTTCAGGCTCTGAAATGGAGATGGAAACTCCCTTACCACCAGCACGCCCCGAACGACCAATTCTATGCACATAGGTCTCGGCTATGTTTGGGATATCAAAATTGATCACATAGCGCAAATCATCTATATCTATACCCCTAGCGGCAATATCGGTAGCAACCAAAACTCTGATCTGCCCATCCTTAAATTGCTTCAACGCTTTTTGCCTTTGATTTTGGCTTTTATCCCCATGAATAGCCGCTGATGCAATGTTCTTAGCTTTTAGGGATTTATTGATTCGGTCAGAGCCATGCTTAGTTTTTGCGAAAACCAATACTTGGTCAAGCTCAGGGTTGGACAGTATGTGTAGTAATAAGTTTTTCTTGTCAGATTTATTGGTGTAGTAGAGGTACTGATTAATCGTCTGAGCAGTGGATGAAACAGGATTTACTTCTACCTTTTTGGGGTGGTGCAGGATTTTTTTAGATAGCTCCAGGATATTATCGGGCATGGTCGCTGAGAAGAATAGGCTTTGCCTTTTTTTGGGAAGCTTGGCAATGATCTTCTTTATATCATGAATAAAGCCCATATCCAGCATCCTGTCCGCCTCATCCAAGACAAAGTACTCAATGTCCTTTAAGCTAATAAACCCCTGATTCATCAAATCAAGTAATCTTCCCGGAGTCGCTGTCAGGATATCCACGCCTCTCTCTAAAGCAGCCGTTTGCTTACCTTGATTCACTCCTCCAAAAATGACAGTGTTGCG
>CAZLUY010000082.1:0-2564 GCA_964562785.1 uncultured Limnohabitans sp.
TTAGTGTCTTTTGAACCATAGCCTCTTGTTTCTTCCAATCCTCAATCGTATCAATATCTGATAAGACAGGCAAAAGAGAATATTTTACGCCTTGATTTTCAGCTATTTGAATAGTCTGATTGAAGACTTCACTTGTACTCCAGCTGATCCCTGAGAATAGCTCTGGATTAGAATTTTTTAGACCTATTAAATAGTAACCTCCATCCTCAGCTGGACCGATTACAAGATCCGATTTATCAAGCTTATCAAAGGCTAATTCCAGATGTTCCTTTTTCAATTCACCACAATCGGTACCAATCAACAAGACTTTTGAATATCCCTCTGATAACGCATTGTCGAAAGCATTGATCATTCTTTCACCCAAGTCATGACCCACCTGAACATCAGAATCGAAATCGAATGCTTTCAACTCATTACTCAATTCTTCCCTTTCATCTGAAAAGAAAATAAGCTTCTTTGAATCAAGGCTTCGGACAACTAAATGAGTGAAGTCTACCAATTTCTTGTAAACGTCTAAAGCAAATTGATCCCCCTCGGTTTTAGCAATCCTGGTTTTTACCCTTCCGAGTACGGCATTCTTCTGAAATAAAATTAAAGCCTTAGAGTTCATTCGTTGGGTGAATGGGTGTAGTTCAAAGGTGCACAAAATTTAATTAAGCCTTTCGGCAAATCCCTTTCATGTCAGGATAACAACAATTCCCAACACAAAAGGTGCTAAACCAGGTCAAAAATTCTTGGTAAGAATAGAGAGAGCTCGGGGAATAGCATAAGTAAAACCAGAGCTGCAATCATCGCTAAGAAGAATGGAACCATCGGCCGTAAGACCTTTGTCAGACTGGTTTTTGCAATGGTCACACCAACGAATAGCAAGGATCCAACTGGCGGAGTACAAAGTCCAATACAAAGATTGAAGACCATCATGATCCCAAAATGGATAGGATCAATCCCAATTTTTGTAACCACAGGAAGGAAAATTGGAGTAAAAATCAATACGGCTGGAGTAATATCCATAAACACACCTACCGCCAGTAGGATGATATTTATAACAATAAGAATAACCCATTTATTGTCACTCAAACCCACCATGAAATCACTAATCATTTGTGGGATATTCTCGCTGGACATAACCCAGGAAAGACTCATGGAAGTACCAATTAAGAGCAATACAACGGCCGTAGTCTCTGAGGAACGGAGTAGTACTTTTGGAAGCTCTGTCACTTTCAATTCCTTGTAGATGAATGCTAATGCAAGGGTATAAATGACCGCTATTGCACTCGCCTCTGTTGCCGTAAATATTCCTCCAACAATTCCTCCAATCACCACAAAGAGCAGGAAAAGACTTGGTAAGGCACGAAAGAACTTGGATGCCAACTCAGACCAGGTAACAGTCTCTCCTTTAGGAAGATTATTCTTCTTAATGAAAATACTCGCAGTAACCATTAAAGCCAATCCGACTAGGATTCCTGGGATATAACCAGCTACAAAGAGTGCAGCTATGGAAACTCCACCACTTGCCAAGGAATAGACAATTAGAATATTTGAAGGTGGAATAATGAGCCCTGTAGTCGAAGAGGTAATGTTAACCGCTGCTCCAAGTTCCTTGGGGTAACCTTCCTTATCCATTCGCTCCCCTAGAATACCACCTATTGCTGAGGCTGCCGCAGCAGCTGAACCGGCAATTGCACCAAATAGCATAGCTGCTATCACATTCACATAGAGTAAGCCTCCGGGCAATTTTCCTGTAAGGGCTTTTGCAAAATCAATGAGACGATTAGCAATACCTCCCCTGTTCATTATTTCTCCGGCCAAAATAAAGAAGGGAATGGCAAGTAAGCTGAAACTATCGAGTCCGGTGGCAATCCTTTGTGCAACGGTTGTGGATGCTGGCAAAAGAGGAATAGTCACCAGAAGAGTAAAAAAGCTGGAAATACCTAAACTCCAGGCTACCGGAACCCCAATAATCAAAAGAGTGACAAAGCTTAAAACCAATATGATGATACTTAACCACTCCATGCTATGAATTTGATCTTAGGTTAAGGATATGAATGGAATGATAAATCATCACACAAAGGCCTGAAATAGGAATCATCAGGTAAATCCAGGAGAGCGGTACTTGCAAGGTTGCTGTTCTTTGATCCAGAATCCCTGTGATATATACAAGATTACCACCACCATAAACCAACACTGCAGCTGCAAAGAGTACGATCAAAAGGTGGATAAAGGAATTCAGAATTTTAGCCTTTTCCTGGGACAATTTTTGAGGAAGAATATCAATTGCCAGGTGTCCATTTTTTCCTGAGATATAAGCTCCACCCAAAAGTCCTAGCCAAACCAGCATATATCTTGATACTTCGTCAGTCCAAGAACTTGGATCCTTTAAGACATATCTTGAGAAAACCTGCCAACTTACATTAAGCACCATCAGGGCCATTAAAACTGCGATGGAAGCTCCAAGGAATGAATCCAGGTATTTTTTAAACCTCATTTAACCTTTTGAATTTCTTCTATTAAAGACCCTAACCGAGGGTTTTCCGATTTTATGTTTTCATAAAGATCACTCACCT
>CAZLUY010000083.1:0-1543 GCA_964562785.1 uncultured Limnohabitans sp.
ACTGGTGGATCCACAGATGTAGGTGATGTAAGTTGGTTAGTACCGACAGCCGGATTGAGAGTTGCTACCTGGGTACCTGGTACATCTGCTCATACCTGGCAAGCTGTTGCAGCAGGAGGGATGTCAATTGGAAGCAAGGGCATGATGATCGCAGCCAAGACTCTTGCTCTTACCGCTATTGATATTTTGAAGCAACCTGAAGTGATTTCTTCTGCGCAAGAGGAATTGGATCGTAGACGAGGAGCTGACTTTTCATATCAGGCTCTCACAGGAGATCGCCTTCCTCCATTGGATTACCGGAAATAAATGAGGATAACCCGGCTTCTTTTAGTCTTAGCATTTCTATTCTCAGCATTTTGGGTGGAGGCCCAGAATGAAACCAGACCCAAGATAGGTTTGGTTTTAAGTGGAGGTGGTGCCAAAGGGATTGCCCATGTAGGTATTATCAAGGCAATGGAGCAAGCTGGTCTTAAGGCCGATTATGTAGTAGGAACAAGTATGGGTTCCGTAGTTGGCGGACTATATGCTTTGGGATATAGTGCCTCTGAGATGGAGGAGATTATTCGAGGAATTGATTGGGATCTGGTACTATCAAATCGAGTGAGTTTTGAGGATATCTCATTTGAGGAAAAGGAGTACTACAATAGATACTTATTAGAGTTTCCGGTAAGGGGCACGAAGATTTCATTTCCATCCGGGTTGATTGAAGGGCAAAGCCTATCGGATGTCCTTCATTATTATACATGGCCATCGGTTGCTTACGAGTCATTTGATGAATTTCCTATTCCATTTCGCTGTGTAGCTACCGACATAAGCACTGGGAAGCCCGTGATTTTTGACTCGGGCTATTTGCATGATGCATTAAGATCAAGTATCGCCATACCTACTGCCTTTACTCCCTTTGAGCTGGATGATACATCCGTTGTAGATGGAGGAGTGGTGAATAACTATCCAGTTGATGTCGTCCGAGAGATGGGGGCTGATATTGTGATAGGTGTTAATGTCAGTGATGAAGATTTCGCTAAGGCCGAGGACCTGGATAGTTTTGCGGCCATTTTGATGCAGCTGGCAATGTCTGAGTCATTAAGGAAAACCTCAGATAATATTGCCCAAACCAATATTTATATCAAGCCTGATTTAGGTCCCTACTCCACTGGAAGCTTTGGAGATTATGAGGCGATTTTGGAATTAGGTGATAAGGCTGGCCAAGCATTTATTGAAAGATTTGATGTTCTGTCCGAGGAAATTGGGATGAATGAAACCGAGTTTGGGATCGGGCTTGAGGTAGATTCTGTCCGCTTAAATTCTATAAATATTCAGGGTAATAATCTTATTTCGAAAGATTTGATCAGGTCCAAATTCTCCTTGAATGAAGGTGAAACCGTGACTAGAGATGAGGTCCAGTACGGGATCGATATGGTCTTTGGAGTGAATGCCTTTTACAAGGTGGATTATGCCATTGACCAGGCTGAGCAGGGTTATGATTTAACCATTTCGGTTAAGGAAAAACCAGCAACTTTATTAAGTACCTCAATTCACTATG
>CAZLUY010000084.1:0-2104 GCA_964562785.1 uncultured Limnohabitans sp.
TGCACAGATTTGTAGTCAGTCACATCATATTTATGGTAGGTTGGGGATTCCATTATTGGCATGAACCAAATGGCATTAGCTCCCAATTCACTTACATAATCAAGATTCTGAGTGACACCATTGAAGTCACCTATTCCATCCCCATTGGAATCATAAAATGATTGCACAAAAATCTCATAGGTCACACCGGCTTGAGGCCAATAATTCTTAGCTCCTTCAGCGGTCATTTCTGAGGACTTTTCTGAAGATGAACCACAACTGCTGATTAGTACCATAAGAGCTAAGAGTAAAGGAATATAATTCTTCATGACATTGGAATTTTGTATCAATCATTTAAAAAAAGAAAGCCACCAATGGTGGCTTTCTTCAAGCTATAAAAGCTAATTAGTTTCTATTAACAGCATTCAGCATATCAAATGCTTCTTCAAGTCGAGCAACAAAGCTCTCCTCACCTTTTCTCAACCAGTTTCTTGGATCGTAGAACTTCTTGTTTGGACTGTCTGGTCCATTTGGATTACCAAGTTGAGACTGAAGGAATCCTTCATTGTTCTTATAGTTTTGAAGCACACCGTTCCAGAAAGCCCATTGCATATCTGTATCAATGTTCATCTTAATTGAACCGTAGCTATTCGCTTCACGAATTTCCTCAACAGAAGAACCAGACCCGCCGTGGAACACGAAATTCAAAGGCTTTCCAGTCGTTCCATATTTCTCATTAATGTAGTCCTGAGAATTCTTAAGGATAATAGGTCTCAATTCAACATTACCTGGCTTATACACACCATGAACATTTCCGAATGCAGCCGCAATCGAAAAAAGATCTCCAATTTCCTTTAGGTTTTCGTAAGCGTAAGCCACTTCTTCAGGCTGAGTGTAAAGCTTAGAGGAGTCTACATCAGAGTTATCAACTCCATCTTCCTCACCACCAGTTACGCCTAGTTCGATTTCAATAGCCATATCAAGCTTCTCAAACTCTCTGAAATACTTGCAGGAGATTTCTACATTTTCCTCAAGAGGCTCCTCAGAAAGGTCAAGCATATGAGAGCTAAATAGAGGTCTCTTGTTAGCCGCATAAAATGCTTTTCCAGCCTCAAGCATTCCATCAATCCAAGGAAGTAGCTTCAGCGCTGCATGGTCTGTGTGAAGGATCACTGGGACACCGTAGGCTTCAGCCATTTGATGAACGTGATGTGCTCCAGAGATACCGCCTGCAATGCTTGCTTGTTGCTTATCATTTGGTAATGACTTACCCGCAAAAAATTGAGCTCCACCATTCGAGAATTGAATGATGACAGGAGAATTGACCTTCTTTGCTGTTTCTAATACTGAGTTCACAGAATTAGTGCCGATCACGTTAACCGCTGGCATGGCAAATTCATTCTCCTTGGCGTAAGCATAAAGGTCTTTTAGCTCCTCGCCGTATTTAACTCCTGGTTTAAATTTCATAATGTAAAAGGTTTAAATCTTGATAAAGCGCTTGATGAGCACTCGTTTAGCGTCATAGGCCTCAAAGATATAAATACCCGCCTGAATATTCCTTACATCCAATTCTAAAATCTGATCACTGAGTGAGCCTCGACCCTCAGTAAGGATATTACCCTGCATATCTATAATTCGGTAATCGCTCCCCTTCATCTCCACAGGAAGATCTACATATAGTTCACCGGTGGTTGGGTTTGGGAAAATTCTGAAACTACCATCAGGAATTACTTCTTCAGGAATATCCGTGATGTAATCCTCCTGAACGATTCCTGGCTCAGGTGTAGGCAATTTTTCACTCGTCAATAGAACAAACTCAGAGCCTCTGAAATCAAGATTCATAACCGTGCTAGTCACCTCAAATTCATTTCCCGTAAAGTAATTGTACCATGTCCCAGTTCTAGGGAAGGACACAGGAATATTCGTTGAATTATTCAAGCCAAAGTTTCCATGCAAAACTACATCCATGGTCTCATCTTCCAGAATGATAGATTTGATGGAGCTACTGAGTGTCATCGTAGTTTTCTCAGGATTTTTAAAGGCATCATATTCCAACTTCAACTTGATCATCTCCTGATAAAGCTTGAAGAGCCTCATGCGCTCAGGGTTGTCCAAATATTCCCAA